>DATKFF010000300.1:0-21986 GCA_035511595.1 Solirubrobacteraceae bacterium
GTCCCGCACGCCGTCGAGGTCCAGGTCGAGATGATCGATGCCACGAGCCCAGACCTGGTCCGGATCGAGGCGGTGCTGCTGGTCGAGACCGAGTCGCAGAAGGGGATCGTGATCGGCGCTGGCGGGCGGATGGTGAAGGCGATCGGGATGGCCGCCAGGCGGGCGATCGAGCGTGAGCTGGGCACCCGCGTGCACCTCGAGCTGACCGTCCGCGTCCGCCGTCATTGGCGCGCCGACGAGGGCCTGCTCGACCGGCTCGGCATCGAGTGACCGGCCCAGTCCTAGAATCGCCCTCAGCAACGGCCTTCAGAATCGTGGACGACTCAGAGATCGAATTCGACGAGCGCGGCCTCGTCCCGTGCGTGGTCCAGGACTGGCGCACTGGCGAGGTGCTGACGGTGGCTTACATGAACGCCGAGGCGCTGGCGCTGACGCGTCAGACGGGGGAGATGCACTTCTACAGCCGCTCGCGCCAGGAGCTGTGGCACAAGGGCGAAACCTCCGGCAACACCCAGGCGCTCAAGGCGCTGCGCTACGACTGCGACGGCGACGCGCTGCTGGCGCTGGTCGAGCCGGCCGGCCCCGCCTGCCACACGGGCGAGCGGACCTGCTTTCACCGCGGCGAGCTGACACCGGGAGCGCCCTACGAGACCCTGCCGGCGCTCGAGCGAACGATCGCGCAGCGCGCCGAGGCCCGGCCCAACGGCTCCTACACCGCGACGCTGCTGGCGGACCCGGAGCTCGCCCGCGCGAAGGTCCAGGAGGAGGCCGAGGAGGTCTCCCGCGCCTCCCGTGAGGAGTCAGACGAGCGGGTCGCCGAGGAGGCCGCCGACGTGATCTACCACCTCGCGGTCCTGCTCCGTGAACGCGGGCTGTCGCTGGCCGACGCCGAGCGGGTGCTCGATGGCCGTCGCAAGGACTGAACCCCGCGCGACCGGGCCCGTCCCGTCGCTCCACGAGGTCCGCGCGCTGGCGCGCGAGTACAACCTGATCCCGCTCCGGGAGACCTTCATCGACGACCTGCAGACGCCGGTCTCGGCGTTCCTGAAGTTGCGCGGCGACGAGCCGGCGTTTCTGTTGGAGTCGGCCGAGCAGGGGAGGGTGGGGCGCTACTCGTTCATCGGCGTGCGCCCCCGCAAGGTCCTGCGGTGGTCGCTCGGGGACCCCGGCGACCCGTACGCGCTCGCGGGCGCCGAGCTCGACCGCTTCCGCGCGGCACCGCTGCCGGGCCTCCCTCCCTTCGCAGGAGGCTCGGTCGGGATGTTCGCCTATGACCTCGTCCGTACGGTCGAGCCGCTCGGCGAGCCGAATCCCGATCCGGTCCGCTTGCCAGACCTGGCGCTGATGCTGACCGACGCGCTCGTCGTCTTCGACCACCTCAAGCACACGGTCACGGTGCTCGCGAACGTGTACGCCGACGAGGACCTCGACGCGTCCTACGCGCAGGCGCTCGAGACGATCTCCGAGATCCGCGCGCGGCTGGCCGGCCCGGTGCCCGCCCCCGAGCGCGCGCCGGACCGGGTCCCGCCGGCGTTCGAGGCGAACATGCCCCGCGAGCGGTTCGAGGCGAACGTCGCGCGGATCGTCGAGTACATCTTCGCCGGCGACGCCTACCAGGTCGTGCCCTCACAGCGGTGGTCGGCGCCCGTCCCGGTCGAGGCGTTCTCCATCTACCGCGGGCTGCGCGCGGTCAACCCCAGCCCGTACATGTACTTCCTCGACTTCGGCGACTTCGAGATCGCCGGCGCGAGCCCCGAGCCGCTGATCACGGTCAGCGGCCGCGAGGTCGCGACCCGACCGATCGCCGGGACCCGCCCGCGCGGCGCGACCGCGGAGGAGGACCGGGCGATGGCCGAGGAGCTGCTCGCCGATCCGAAGGAGCGCGCCGAGCACGTGATGCTCGTCGACCTCGGGCGCAACGACCTCGGGCGGGTGTGCGAGTACGGCAGCGTGCAGGTCGAGGACTTCATGGCGGTCGAGAACTACAGCCACGTGATGCACATCGTCTCGAGCGTCGTGGGCCGGCTTCGCGCCGGCGTCGGCGCGCTCGACGCGCTGCGCTCGGTGCTCCCGGCGGGGACGCTCTCGGGCGCGCCGAAGGTGCGCGCGATGCAGATCATCGATGAGCTCGAGCCGGTCAAGCGGGGTGGCTATGGCGGCGCGATCGGGTGGCTCAGCTACACCGGCGACCTGGACACCTGCATCCACATCCGCACGGTCGTGGTCAAGGACGGTGTCGCCCACATCCAGGCGGGCGGCGGCACCGTCGCCGACGCCAAGCCGGATTACGAATTCCGCGAGTCCGAGGCCAAGGCCCGCGCCGTGCTCGAGGCGATCGAGCTCGCCGTCGGCCAGGCCGAATGGCCGTGAGCCGCTTCGGCCGGCTTGCGCCGCGGGGGTCGAGACCTCCGAGCGAACGTGACTGGGAGCGCTCGCCGCTGCTCGAGCCGCGCTTGGTGGCCCGCAGTCCCGAACTGATCAGCGATGGCGGCGGGCTGTCCTTCTCCCCGACGGCCCTCGCGGAACCGAGCGGATTGCTTGACCCCGAGGATCCCGCCGTGCGTGCGCTGATCGTGCAGATCAACGCGCAGGGCGCTCGCAGTCCCGGTCTTCGGGCCGCCTGGAAGCAGGACACGTCGCCGCAGCCGGTGCCAAGGAGCCTCGTGAGCTGGCGAATGCTCGCCCGCACCGATGACGAGGCGCTGTTCGCCCTCGGAGCACCGCCGCAGCTGCTGACGGTGACCGCCAAGCGCGACGGCCGTCGCCGGACGTGGAGGTGCATCGCGGTGACCAAGGCGCGGCCGCTTCGCGCCGCACGCGAACGCATCCGCGCGTCGTCCTGGCGCCTGGATCCCAACGCTGACCCCGACCCCGGAACCACGGTGCTGCGAGTGCTGGTCACCGAGCAGACCTACGCAGGCTCCCAGCGGGCCACCGGCCGCGTACTCGCCCCGGACCTGCACGCGAGCGCGGACGAGCTCGTGCTGACGATGTTCGTCACCCCGAAGCCCGGATTCCAGGTCAGGGCGCCGAACCCCGAGACCCCCGTGCGCGTCGCCCTGCCCGAACCCCTCGGCCGGCGACGGCTGACCGACGGCGCGCTCTACGAAGCAATCCAGGGCGAGTCGTCCTAGCGGGGCGCCGCGGCGTCGCTGAGCCTCCGCTCCCGAGCGCCTCAGTACCGTTGCACCCGTGCGGGTGCTGGTAATCGACAACTACGACAGCTTCACCTACAACCTCGTCCAATATCTCGGCGAGCTCGGCGCCGAGGTCGAGGTGGTGCGCAACGACCACGCGACCGTCGAGGAGCTGCTCGTGCGCGGCTACGACCGGGTGATCGTGTCGCCCGGCCCGTGCACTCCCAACGAGGCCGGGATCTCGCTCGAGGCCGTGCGCCGCTTCCCACTCGCGAAGGTCCCGACGCTGGGGGTGTGCCTCGGCCACCAGGCGCTGGTGCAGGCGTGGGGCGGAGCGGTGATCCGGCACGCGCCGGTGCACGGCAAGACCTCTTCGATCGAGCACGATGGCCGAACCATCTTCACGAGCCTCCGGACCCCGCTCGAGGTCGGCCGCTACCACTCGCTGGTGGTCGACCCGGTGCTCCCGGACGTGCTCGAGCAGAGCGCTTTCGGAGGCGAGGTCGTGATGGCCGTCAGGCACCGGCAGCTGCCAGCCGAGGGCGTCCAGTTCCACCCGGAGTCGATCCTCACCGAGCAGGGGCACGAGCTGCTCGGCAACTTCCTCTCGGGCGCGCGATGAGCACCGGCCAGAAGCTGCTGACGCAGTCGATCGACGTGCTCGCCAGCGGTCACAACCTCACGCGCCAGGAGGCGGCCGCGGTGCTCTCGGAGATCATGTCCGGCAACGCCTCGGAGATCCAGATCGCGGCGTTCCTGATCGCGCTGCGGACGAAGGGCGAAACGGTCGAGGAGCTGGCCGGACTGGCCGAGGCGATGCGCTCATTCGCGGTCCGCGTCGAGGTTGGCAGGGACAATCTGGTCGACACGGCCGGGACCGGGGGAGGGCGGCGCACATTCAACGTCTCGACCACCGCCGCGCTGATCGCGGCGGGCGCGGGCTGCGTCGTCGCAAAGCACGGCAACCGCTCGGCCACCGGGCTGTCGGGCTCGGCCGACGTGCTCGAGGCCCTCGGGGCGCGGATCGATCTCGACCCGCCGGCCGTCGCGCGCTGTATCGAGGAGGTCGGGTTCGGGTTCATGTTCGCGCCGTCGCATCACCAGGCGACGAGGTTCGTGATCCCCGTGCGCCGGGAGCTCGCCGTGCGGACGATCTTCAACTTCCTGGGGCCGCTGACGAACCCCGCGGGGGCGACGCGCCAGCTGATCGGCGTGTCCGACCCCGAATACCTAGAGACGATGGCGGGCGCGCTGGCGCTGCTCGGCACCCGCCACGCGCTGCTCGTCTCGAGCGAGGACGGGATCGACGAGCTCTCGATCTCGGCGCCGACGCGGGTCGTGGAGGTGATCGGGGACGAGCTCCGTGCGTACACGGTCGCACCCGAGGACGTCTCGCTCGAGCGCGCTTCCGCGGACGCGGTGCCCGGTGGCGACCCGGGCGAGAACGCCGAGACCGCGCGGCGGATCTTCGCCGGCGAGCGCGGCGCGGCCCGGGACACGGCCGTCCTGAACGCCGGCGCCGCGATCTACGCGGGCGGCGGCGCGGACAGCCTCGCCGAGGGCGTCCGCGTGGCCGAGGACGCGGTCGACCGCGGTGGGGCCGCCGGCGCGCTCGAGCGGTTCGTCGCCCATACGAGGGAGCTGGCGCCGTGAACCACCTCGAGCGGATCGTCGCCGATGCCCGGCGGGAGCTGGAGCAGCGGCGTTCGCGCCGCTCCGAGGACGATCTGGAGCGCGCCGGCCGGCGGCGTCAAGGACACCGTGACTTCCCGGCCGCGGTTCGCGCGCCCGGTCTCTCGCTGATCGCGGAGCACAAGCGGCGCTCGCCGTCAGCCGGCGCGATTCGCGAAGACCTCAGCCTCGAGGACGTGGTGGCCGCCTACGAGCGCGGCGGGGCGGCGGCGATCTCTGTGCTCACCGACGGCCCCAACTTCGGCGGCTCGCTCGACGATCTGGTGCGCGCACGCGCGATCACCGACTTGCCGATCCTGCGCAAGGACTTCGTGATCGACCGCTACCAGCTGCTCGAGGCGGCCGCCGCGGGCGCCGACGCGGTGCTGCTGATCGTCGCTGCGCTGTCGCCGGAGGAGCTGCGAGACCTGTACGGCGAGGCGAGCCAGCTGGGGTTGGACGCGCTCGTCGAGGTCCACGACGCGGCTGAACTGAAGCTCGCCTTGCTGCTCGACGCACCCGTGATCGGCATCAACAACCGCAACCTGACGACGCTCGAGGTGGACACTGGGACCACCTACGAGCTGCTCCGGGACGTCGACGGTGCCGCGGCGATCGTCGCCGAGTCGGGGCTGCGCGACCGCGACCAGCTCGAGCAGCTCGAGGCGGCGGGCGTCGACGCGGTGCTGATCGGCGAGGCGCTGATGCGCTCGGGCGACATCGAGGCTTCGGTTGCGGCGCTGACCGCCCCTACGATGTGAGCGTGAGCTCAGATGCACCCAGGATCAAGTTCTGCGGGATCACCACGCTCGAGGACGCCGAGCGCGCGGTGGCCCTCGACCCCTGGGCGATCGGGCTGATCTTCTGGCCCGGCTCGCCGCGTCGCGCCCAGCCCGACGCCGCCGCCGAGATCGCCGCTGCGGTCAAGCGGCGCGTGGAGATCGTCGGCGTGTTCTCGAATGCCACCCTCGACGAGGTCGCGGGCACGGCCGACGCTGTCGGGCTGACGATCGTCCAGCTGCACGGCGACGAGGGCCCGTCGTTCTGTGCCGAGGCCGCTCGACGCACCGGCTGCAAGGTGATCAAGGCCGCGCGCGTGCGAAGCGGCGCCGACATCCAGGCGCTGGCGGCGTTACACACCGACTACCACCTGCTCGACAGCTACTCGCCCGGGCGCCCGGGGGGGACCGGCGAGTCGTTTGACTGGGCGCTCGCGCGCGCGCACGGGAACAACCCGCCGTTGATCCTGAGCGGCGGCCTCACCCCCGAGAACGTCGCCGAGGCGATCGCGGCCGTGCACCCGTTCGCGGTGGACGTCGCCAGCGGCGTCGAGCGCGCGCCCGGTGCCAAGGACCCCGAGAGGCTCGAGGCGTTCGCCAAAGCGGTCCGCTCGACGGCCCCGCTCACCGTTCGATGAGCACGATCGAGCATCGCTTTGGCCGCTACGGCGGCCAGTACGTGCCCGAGACGCTGATGCCGGCGCTCGCCGAGCTCGAGGCGGCGTGGCTCGACGCGCGGGACGACCCGGGGTTTCGCGGCGAGCTCGAGGCGCTGCTGCGCGACTACGTCGGGCGGCCCTCGCCGCTATACCTGGCCTCCCGGCTGAGCGCCGCCGCCGGGCATCCGATCTACCTGAAGCGTGAGGACCTCAACCACACCGGCGCGCACAAGATCAACAACGCGCTCGGCCAGGCACTGCTCGCGCGGCGGATGGGCAAGCGGCGGGTCATCGCCGAGACCGGCGCCGGCCAGCACGGCGTCGCGGCGGCAACGGCGTGCGCGCTGCTGGAGCTCGAGTGCGTCGTCTATATGGGCACCGAGGACATGCGCCGCCAGAAGCCGAACGTCGAGCGGATGGAGCTGCTCGGCGCCCGCGTCGCGCCCGTCGAGGCGGGCGCGCGGACGCTGAAGGAGGCCGTCTCCGCGGCGATCCGCGACTGGGTCGCGAACGTCGAGACGAGCCACTACATCATCGGCTCGTGCGTCGGCCCAGCGCCCTACCCGGCGCTCGTGCGCGACCTCCAGCGGGTGATCGGGGACGAGGCCCGCGCGCAGATCCTCGAGCGTGCCGGGCGCCTGCCCCAACGTGTGATCGCGTGCGTCGGCGGCGGCTCGAACGCGATCGGGATCTTCGTCCCGTTCGTCGGCGACGCCGAGGTCGAGCTGGTCGGCGTCGAGGCCGCCGGGGAGGGCCTTCAGAGCGGCCGCCACGGCGCGCCGCTGACGGCCGGCGGCCTGCCCGGCGTGCTGCACGGCGCGTTCTCGGCGGTGATGCAGGATGAGGACGGCCAGATCCTCGAGGCCCACTCGATCTCCGCCGGCCTCGACTATCCGGGGACCGGGCCCGAACACGCCTGGCTGCGCGACTCCGGCCGCGCGCGCTACGTCGCGGTCACCGACTCGGAAGCGCTTCGGGCATTCGAGCGCACGGCGCGGCTCGAGGGGATCATCCCGGCGCTGGAGAGCTCGCACGCGATCGCCTGGGCGCTGGCGGCGCCGCCGAGCGAGCTCGACCTGATCTGCCTCTCGGGGCGCGGCGACAAGGACCTCGAGGAAGCATTGGCGCTGCTGGGGCACACGCAGCCGTGACCGCAACGACCGCGATGACCGGCTCCGAGCGGATCGCCGAGGCGTTCGCCGCCGCGCGCGCCGACGGGCGCCGGGCGGCGCTGATGCCCTACCTGATGGGCGGGTTCCCAGATCTCGAGACCTCGCGGCGAATCGGGCTCGCCTACGCGGAAGGCGGCGCCCACCTGGTCGAGCTCGGCGTCCCGTTCTCCGACCCGCTGGCAGACGGTCCGGTGATCCACGCGGCGGGCACCGCCGCGCTTCACGCCGGCGTCAAGCTCGAGGGCGTGCTCGAAGTCGGCCGCGCGCTCGCGGAGCGGCTCCCGGTCGTCGTGATGTGTTACGCCAATCCGATCCTCGCCCGCGGCGTCGAGCGATTCGTCGACGCGCTGGCGGATGCCTCGGTCAGCGGCCTGATCGTCCCTGACCTGCCGCTCGAAGAGTCCGAGGAGATACGTGCGACCTGCGACCGTCAAGGGATCGCGCTCGTGCCGCTGGTGGCCCCGACCACCCCCGAGGACCGGCTCGAGCGGATCGGCGCGAGCGCACGCGGCTTCGTCTACACCGTCTCGCTGACCGGGACCACCGGCGAGCGGGCCAGGCTCGACGGAGGGCTGGGGGGCGTGATCGCGCGCGCCGCCGCCCACACGCGGGTGCCGCTGGCGGTGGGGTTCGGGATCGGCGAGCCGGCGCAGGCGGCGGCGGCCGCCGCCGCCGGCGCCGACGGGGTGATCGTCGGCAGCCGCCTGGTTCGCGCGGCAGGGGAGGAGGGCGACCCGGTCGGCGCCGTGCGCACGCTCGTGCGCGAGTTCGCGAGCGCGCTGAACGGCTAGCATCCCCGCGACGATGGGACTGATCCTCACCGCCACCGCCGGGCTCAGCATCTGGATCGTGCTCTGGGCGACCAACCTGTTCAGCGGCTTTGACTCGATCCTGATCGGGATCGTGATGGTCCTGATCGCCATTGCCGTCTACAACGTGGTGCCGTACCTGTCTGGCCGGCGGGGCTAGCGCCCGGCGGACGCGCGCATGCTCGTACGCAGCCGGGCGCTGACCGCATGCGCCGCCGTGACGCTCGCGGCGGCTGCCGGCGGCTGCACGACGACCACGACGACGCCGTCGGTGAACAGCGGCACGCTGTCGGTGTACCTGAGCGTCCCGCCCGGCCAGCACAGCTCGGAGACCCAGGACGTGCTGTCGGCCGAACGCCTCGCGTTCCAGCAGGCCGGCGCGCAGGTCGCCAAGTTCAAGATCAAGCTCGTGCAGTTCCAGGGTGCCAAGCTGTCTGACACCGCCCGGCAGGCGATCGGCGACGGCAGCACGATCGCCTACATCGGCGAGATCGCCCCCGGGACCTCGGAGCAGACGATCGGCATCACCAACGGCGAGGACATCCTCCAGGTGAGCCCGACCGATACGGCCGTCGAAGAGACGCAGTCGACTCCGGCGATCTCCAACTCGCCGAACCGCTACTACGAGTCGCTGAGTACCAACAACCGGACCTTCGCGCGCGTCGTCCCGACCGACGCGCTCGAGGCGAAGGCGCTGGTCGCCGAGATGCAGGCGCGGGGCGTCAAGGAGCTGTACGTCGTCTCGGACGGAAGCGCGTACGGCAACGCGCTCGCGTACGCGGTCAAGACCGACGCCGCGCCCGCGATCACGATCGCGTCGTCGCCGCAGGCTGCCCAGGCGGCGTTCTACGCGGGCTCCTCTACCAGCGGTGCCGCGGCCCTCTTCAACCAGGTCGCGCAGGCGAACCCGACGGTGAAGCTGTTCGCTCCATCCGCGCTGTATGACGCCGCGTTCGTCTCGGCGCTGTCGGCGGCGGCACAGCGGAACCTGATCGTCTCCTCACCGGGCTTCACCGCGAGCGATCTGACGGCGCAGGGCAAGCAGTTCGTCTCGGCGTTTCAGACCGCATACCGTCACGCGCCCGCGCCACAGGCGATCTTCGGCTACGAGGCGATGGCCGCAGTGATGGCGGTCCTGCACAACCTGGGATCGTCGGCTGGCAGCCGCAGCAACATGGTTCACGCGTTCTTCAAGATCCGTAACCGCGCATCGGTGCTCGGGACCTATTCGATCAATTCGAACGGCGACACGAGCATCGCGCCATTCATCTTCAGCAGGGTGAAGGCGGGGGCGCTCGCTCCTTACAAAGCCGTGCAAGAGCAGGGGTGAACCTCCGGCGCGGGCTGCTCCTCCCGGTCGCGCTGGCCGCCGTCGCCCTCGCCGGCTGCGGCACCAGCAGTCGCCCGGTCGGCCGGATCCGCGGCACCACGCTCTCGGTCTACTTCAGCGGCCCGCTGCACGGCGCCTCGAGCGTCTCGGCGCAGGCCGCACTCAACGGCGCGCAGCTGGCGCTCGCCGAGGCGCACAGTCGGGTCGGCAAATACCGGATCGTGCTGAGGCCGCTCGATGACTCGACCCCGCAGAGCGACGGGTGGGACCCGAGCCAGACCACGGTCAACGCACGAATGGCGAGCAAGGATCCCACCACGATCGGCTACCTCGGCGAGTTCAACTCGGGCGCGAGCGCCGTCTCGATCCCGCTTCTGAACCGCGCCGGGATCGCCCAGATCAGCCCGGGCAGCACGGCAGTCGGGATGACCTCGGCGGGGACCGGCGCGGCCCCGGGTGAGCCTCAGAAGTACTACCCGCTCGGCACGCGCACGTTCGCGCGGGTGATCCCGAACGACGCGATCCAGGCGCTCGCGCTGGTACATGTGCAGCAGACGCTCGGGTGCCACAGCATGTTCGTGCTCCACGACAGCGAGGTCGACGGCGAGGACACCGCGCTCACCTACGTCCTGACCGCGCAGTCCGCGGCGCTGCGCGTCGTGGGCATTCAGGCGTTCCAGCGCCACGCCGCCGATTACGGCTCGCTGGCCGCGGGAATCGCCGCGGCGGGCGCCGACTGCCTCCTGATCAGCGCGATCGACGAACAGAGCTCCGTGCTGCTGACCAGGCAGCTCGCCCACCTGCTTCCGGATGCGACGATCTTCGTCTCCAACGGGCTCGCGGACAGCGCCTACTTCGACCCGGCGGCCGGCGGGATTCCGGCGTCGCTGGACCCCCGCGTGCTGGTCGCCTCGGCGACGCTCGACGCCAGCTCCTACCCCCCGTCGGGGCAACGATTCCTGGCTCAGTACGCGCGCGCGTTCGGCCCGCCAGAGCCCTCGGCGATCTACGGATACGCGGCGATGGGTCTGATGCTCCGCGCGATCTCGCGCGCCACCGATGGTGGCCACAAGGCCGCACAGCGCTCGGCGGTGATCCACGCGATTCTCTCGACAGCTCGGATCGGCAGCCCGCTCGGGACGTACCGGATCAACTCCGGCGGGGACACCTCGATCAACCGTTACGGGATCTACCGAATCGTGGACGGAAAGCTGTCGTTCCTTGAGGCCGGAGGATGACGGCGGCCGCTGGCCTTGACGAGCCGGCAGCGTTTCGTTCACGATTGACGTTCCGTTAGGAGCTAGGGCGAGGACTTGATCCGACCGTGGGCAGCATTAGCCTGCGCGCTACAGGGGGTCACCGAGGTGATCCTGGAGGCAAAAGGAGGACTATGAGGTTTCCAAGCAAGGCCGTCGCAGGATGGTTGCTCGCGGGCGCTGGGGTGATGGCGCTGTCAGCATGCGGGAGCAGCAGTAGCTCGAGCACCGCCTCGAGCGGCAGCAGTGGTGGATCGAAGACCATCGACATCTACTCGAGCCTGCCGCTCCAGGGCTCATCGAATGCACAGACGATCCCGCTCGTGAACGGGATCAAGCTGGCGCTCTCGCAGGCGGGCGGCAAGGCGGGCCAATGGACGGTCCACTACACGTCGCTCGACGACTCGACCGCCGCCGCGGGCAAGTGGGACCCGGGTCAGACGGCCGCCAACGCCCGGAAGGTCGCGGCGGACCCCAAGGCCGTCTACTACATCGGCGAGTTCAACTCGGGGGCGAGCGAGGTCTCGATCCCGATCCTGAACCAGGCGGCAATCCCGCAGGTCAGCCCCGCCAACACGTACGTCGGCCTGACCACGAACCTGCCGGGCAGCGCTCCGGGCGAGCCCCAGAAGTACTACCCGACCGGAACGCGCACCTACCTGCGGATCGTCCCGATCGACTCGATCCAGGCCGCCGCTGACCTGATCGCGGTCAAGCAGGCCGGTTGCACGAAGCTCGCCGTGGCCAACGACAAGGAGGCCTACGGTCAGGGCTTGGCGACGCTCCTCCAGAAGGAGGAGGCGGAGTATGGCGTGAACATCGTCAGTAACACGGGCATCGACCCGACCGCGCCGAACTTCCGCTCCTACGCGGCGACGATCAAGGGACAGGGCGCTGACTGCTTCCTGTTCTCAGGGATCATCTCCAACGGTGGAACCCAGATCACCAAGGACGTCAATGCGGCGCTGCCGACGGCCAAGCTCTTCGGCCCGGACGGCATGTGCACGAACTCATGGACGAACGCCAAGAACGGGGGCGTGCCGGCAAGCATCGATCCGCTGATCCAGTGCACGGTGGCGACCCTCAACCTGCCCGCCTACCCCGGTGGGAAGGCGTTCCTCGCCGCGTACAAGGCCGCTTACGGCGTCGCCGATCCGGACCCGTACGCGATTTACGGCTACGAGGCGATGAAGCTCGGCCTCGACACGATCGCGGGCCTCGGCTCTCAGGGCAACAGCAAGTCAGCCGTGCTGAAGGCGCTGTTCGCGACCAAGAGCCGCAACTCCGTGCTCGGCACGTATGGGTTCGACGCGAACGGAGATACCACCCTCAAGTCCTACGGCCTGTACAAGGTCGTGGGGGGGAATCCGGCGTTCTTCAAGACGCTGACTCCGACCAAGACGGTCTCCTGATCGCGAGTATGTAGGAAGCTGTGAAAGGGGGGCGCGTGACGCGCCCCCCTTCACATCTTGGATACTGCGCGCGGACTCGTGGAAGCCGGATCGCTTACCCCCAGGTCTCCAGCAGTGGCCAGGCGCCCGCTGGCCGCCGCGCGGCGGCATGTGGGCGCGTGGGGCCTGATCGCCGCGCTCGTGGCGCTCCCGCTCTACTACGGAATCCACGACCTCGTAAGCGGGTACGAGGTCGGCGTCGTCCACGGCCACGCCGTGATCCACCACGACCTCTCTCGCTTGGGCTTCAACTTCGCTCAGGGGTTGGCGAATGGCGGGATCTGGGCGCTGATCGCGATCGGCTACACGCTCGTCTACGGGATCATCGAGCTGATCAACTTCGCCCACGGCGACGTGTTCATGATCGGCTCTTTCACCGCCGTGGGCCTGTGGGGGACGCTCGGGCTCGGCCTCGCGACCGGTCCGGTCGGGCTGATCGGCGGGTTGGTCCTGACGCTGCTCATCACGATGATCGTCACCGGCGGACTCAATGTGCTGATCGAGCGCGTCGCCTACCGGCCGCTGCGAAGCGCGCCGAAGCTGGCGGCGCTGATCACGGCGGTCGGCTTCTCGTTCATCCTTCAGAACGTCGGCCTGCTCTGGCGCGGCGGCTCCCCTCAGAGCGTCAACGACCTCGTGCGCCAGGGAAACACGGTGTTCAACATCTCCGGCGTCCCGATCACGCGAGGCTACCTGCTGGTGATCGGGATGCTGATCCCACTCGTGTTCGCGCTCACCTGGTTCATCGGGTCGACGCGGCTCGGGCGGGCGATGCGCGCCACCGCGCAGGATCCCGAGGCCGCGCGGCTGATGGGGGTCAACGTCAACCAGACGATCTCGCTGACGTTCCTGTTCGGCGGGATGCTCGCCGGCGGAGCGGGCCTCGCATACGCGCTGTATGAGACGAACATCTGGTACTTCCAGGGGTTCCGGGCGGGACTGTTCGCTTTCACCGCCGCGGTGATGGGCGGGATCGGCAACGTCCGGGGAGCGGTCCTCGGCGGCCTGATCATCGGCGTGATCCAGGCGCTCTCCGACAACCGCATCCAGGGCGGGGAGTGGACCGAGGCGGTCGTCTTTGGTTACCTGATCCTGATCATGGTCCTGCGTCCGCGTGGGCTGTTGGGCGAGGAGACGCGCGAGGCTGGATGAGCGAGCTCCGAGCACAGCTGCGCGAATGGCGCGAGGCGATCGACCGGATGCTGCCTCCGTGGTGGCCACGTGCGCTCGCGATCGGGCTGATCGCATTCGCGATCATCCTGCCGTTCCTGTTCACGGAGTCGAGTGGGTTCATGAACGCGACGATCATCGCGGTCGCCTACGCGGTGATGTCGCTGGGGCTGAACATCGTCGTCGGTTTCGCGGGCCTGCTCGACCTGGGGTACGTCGCGTTCTTCGCGCTGGGGGCGTACTCGCTCGGCTGGTTCGGCTCGGACTTCTTCTTCAAGGCCCACATCCACGTGCTTGTGCACGGAATCGCCGCGCACGAGATCGGGATCCACCTGAACTTCCTGCTGATCCTCGTCGCCGCCGCGATCGTATGCGCAGTCGCCGGAACCCTGATCGGGCTCCCGACGCTGCGCCTTCGCGGCGATTACATCGCGATCGTCACGCTCGCGTTTGGGGAGATCATCGGCGTGGTGGCGATCAACGGGACCGACATCCATCTCGGCGGCGGGATGACGCTGACCGCCGGAAACCTCGGGATCAGCGGCGTCGACTCACCGTACTTCCCGGGGATCGGCCAGTTCAACGTGCTCAACCTCAGACCGTGGTACTGGCTGATCCTCGGCATCCTGTTTCTCGTCCTGTTCGTCAATGTGCGGCTGCGCGACTCGCGGCTCGGGCGCGCATGGGTGGCGCTGCGCGAGGATGAGGTGGCGGCGGTCTCGATGGGCATCCCGCTGGTCAAGACGAAGCTCCAGGCCTACGCGATCGGCGCCGCCTTCGGCGGGATGGCGGGCGCGTTCTTCGGCGCCTACTACACGACGGTGAACGCCGGGCAGTTCGCGTTCGGCTTCTCGATCTTCATCCTCGCGATGGTGATCATCGGCGGGCTCGGATCGATCTGGGGGGCGGTCGCCGGCGGCCTGCTGCTGGGGTACATCAACAACTACATCATTCCGAATGTGCTGAACAACCTCCCCAGCAAGTTCGGCCTGAACTTCCAGCTGACCTCGGTCGAGTTCGGGATCTTCGGCTTCCTGTTGGTGATCGTGATGCTGCTGCGACCGCAGGGGCTGATCCCCGAGCGCCGCCGCAAGCTCGAGCTCACCGCCGAGATCGGCGCCCAGGACGCCGAACTCACGGAGCCGACCCCACCCGAGAACATCGGAGCGACCACATGAGCAGCGGCGCCGGGAGCAGCGGAACGTACGCTCCGAGCGCCGTCGCGGTGATGCGCGCCGACCGCCTGGTCAAGGAGTTCGGCGGGCTGGTCGCCGTCGACGACGTCTCGCTCGACGTGCCCGAGCGCTCGATCGTCTCGGTGATCGGCCCCAACGGGGCCGGCAAGACGACGGTGTTCAACATGCTCACCGGGCTCTACAAGCCGACCTCCGGGCGGATCCTGCTCGGCACCCGCGACATCACCCGCTCCCGCCCGGACGTGATCACCAGCCTCGGCGTCGCCCGCACCTTCCAGAACATCAGGCTGTTCGGGGCGATGACCGCCGTCGAGAACGTGATGGTCGGCCACCACTCGCGGATGCGGGCCGGCGTCCCCGGATCGGTCCTGCGTACGCCCTGGGTCCGCCGTGAGGAGCGCGATACCCGCGCCCGCGCCCGCGAGCTGCTGGCCTACGTCGGGCTCCGTGAGAACGTATTCGATCAGCTCAGCGCGCAGTTGTCGTACGGAGACCAGCGCCGCGTCGAGATCGCGCGCGCGCTCGCATCGGAGCCGAAGCTGCTGCTGCTCGACGAGCCGACCGCCGGGATGAACCCGCAGGAGTCGACGGCGCTGACCGGCTTCATGCGCAGGATGCGCGACGAGCTCAAGCTGACGATCCTGCTGATCGAGCACGACATGAAGGTCGTGATGGACGTCTCCGAGCGGGTCACGGTGCTCGACCACGGCATCAAGATCGCCGAGGGTCCCCCGCAGGAGGTGCGCACCGACCCGCGCGTGATCGAGGCATACCTGGGGGCTCCGCAGTGACCCCATTGCTCGAGGTCTCCGACGTCCGCGCTCACTACGGCGCGATCGAGGCGCTGAAGGGAGTCACGCTCGAGGTCGGCGAGGGCGAGGTGGTCACGCTGATCGGCTCGAACGGAGCCGGGAAGTCGACCACCCTGCGGTCGATCTCGGGGCTGACCCCCGCCAGCTCGGGGACGATCAGGTTTGCCGGCGAGGACATCACGCGCGTGCCCGCGCACGAGATCGTCGGTTTCGGGATCGCGCTCTCGCCCGAGGGGCGCCACGTCTTCGCCCGCATGACCGTCCGTGAGAATCTCGAGCTCGGTGCATACATGCGCAGACGCCAGGAGCTCGCCGGGGACTTCGACCGCGTGTTCGAGCTGTTCCCTCGGCTCAAGGAGCGCGAGAAACAGAAGGCGGGGACGATGTCCGGCGGCGAACAGCAAATGCTCGCGATCGGCCGCGCGCTGATGGCCCGGCCGAAGCTGCTGATGCTCGACGAGCCGTCGCTGGGGATCGCGCCGATCCTGGTGCAGCGGATCTACGAGACGATCGGGGAGATCAACCGCTCAGGGGTGGCGATCCTGCTGGTGGAGCAGAACGCGAACTACGCGCTCGATGCCGCCAGGCGCGGGTACGTGCTCGAAACCGGCCGGATCGTTCTGACCGGCGACTCGATGCAGCTGCGCGACGACCCGGACGTGCAAAGGGCGTACCTGGGCACATGATCATCTTCGGCCTGATCGGCGCCAAGGCGCTCTACCTGCTGTTCATCTGGCTGCTGTCTGCGGGCGCCGCCTCGTGGTTGTCCGATCGGAAGGGCTACGGCGAGAAGCTCGGCCTGACGTTCGGGCTGATCCTCTCGGCCGTGGGGCTCGCGATCGTGCTGTTGCTGCCGGGGCGGCCGGGCTCGAAGTGGAAGCTCGAGGGCCCGCTGCCGCGGCGGACGGGCAAGCACCCCGGCTCTTAGGGGCGCGCGGGGGCGCCGGCCGCCAGCCTCGCCGGCGTGTCGTCGTCGCACTCCTCGAAGAAGGCGCCCACGACCTCGAGCAGCTGCTCGATCGAGCCGGCGGCGTACAGGACCGGCTGGTACCTGGTGATGTCGTAATCCTTGACGCCCATCGCGGCAATCTCGAGCGGGCGGATCTCGGCGCCGCGGAACTCCTCAATTTCTCCAAACGAGGAGAGCAGCCCCGCGCCGTAGGCGCGCAGCTCGCCGCGCTCGTACAGCACTCCGAACTCGATCGTGAACCAGAACACGTGCGCGAAGAAGTCACGCCCCTCCTCGGTCTGAAGCCGGCGCGCCGCCCGTCCGGCGCTCCGGTTGAGCTCGGCGAAGCGCGGGCTGGCGAGCATTCCCCCGTGGCCGATCACCTCGTGGATCAGGTCTGGCTCGGGCGTGTACAGCGGAAGTGAGGGGTGGCGCAGGTACTGCGTCGAATGGAACACCCCGTCGGCGAGCGAGCCGTAGAACTGGTCGAACGGGACGAGCCCGGCCGCCGGGCGGTACTCGAACCCGGTCAGCGGCCGCAGGGCCTCCGAGACCTCGTCGAGCTGCGGGATGTGGTCCGCCGGGAGCGCCAGCCGGGCCATCGCATCCCGGTATTCGGCGCAGGCGAGCCGCTCGTGCTTGGCGGCGAGCTCCCGGCGGACCGTTCGCCATACCTCCTGCTCCTCCTCGCTGTAGGTGGCGTGCGGGAGCGACCGCCCCGGCTGCCAGTCGAGCGCCAGCGACGCGATCAGGTTTCGCCGCTCCCGGTAGCGCGTGTCGGCGAACCCGGGGTGATCGTCGGCCAGGTGCACCGTGACGCTGCCGTCCGCGCTGGTCGTCACCGGTGCATACAGCTGTGCCTCTTTGAACATCCTGGACCTATCCGTGGCCGGTCACGCCGGCAAGATTTCGATCGGACGACGGACCTGCGTCGGATGCCCACGAGAGCGCGTACGCGCCGTCGTCGAGTGTTCGCGCGAGCGCCGTCAGCTTGAGCGGCCGGAACGTGTCGCACATCACCGCGAGCTCGTCGGTCCGTGTGGTGCCGATCGAGCGCTCGGCCAGGCCGGGCTGCGGGCCATGCGGCAACCCCGACGGGTGCAGCGTGATCGACCCGACGTCGATCCCCTTGCGTGACCCGAAGGAGCCCGAGACGTAATAGATCATCTCCTCGGACTGCAGGTTCGAGTGGTTGTAGGGGATCGGGATCGCGCCCTCCTGCCAGTCGAGCATCCGCGGGCAGAACGAGCAGATCACGAAGTTCGGCCCCTGGAAGGTTTGGTGGACCGGCGGCGGCATGTGGATCCGGCCCGTGATCGGCTCGAAGTCGTCGACGTTGAACGTGTACGGGAACACGTAGCCGTCCCAACCGACGACGTCGAGCGGGTGGTAGTCGACCGTGTAATGCTGGTAGCCGTCACGGACGCGGACGACGAGCTCGTGCTCGCCGCGGCCGCGGTTGGTGACCAGCTCGGTCGGGGCATGAAAGTCACGGTGGGACTAGGGCGCGTGCTCGAGCAGCTGCCCGTAGCGGTTGCGGTAGCGGTTGGGCGTCTCGATCTCGCCGGGGGTGTGGAACGTGAGCCACAGCTGCTCGCCGTCCGGGTCGAACCGGTAGGTCGTCCCGCGCGGGATCACGATGTAGTCGTGCGGACGGTAGGGGAGCGTGCCGAACGTGGTCGCGAGCGTGCCGCTGCCCTCGTGGACGAAGATCACCTCGTCGCCCTCGCCGTTACGGAAGAAGTAGTCCTGGGGCGCCGTCGGGCGGCAGATCGCGATCTCGACGTCGTCGTTCCACATCACTGTCCGGCGACCGCGGATCGGGTCGCCTTCGGCTTCGAGGCCGCGGGTCTCGAAGAGGTGGTGCGAGTGCGCGTCCGGAACCCATTGCTCACGCTCGATCGGCTCGAACGCACCGAGCTCGGTCACGCGACACGGGGTCTGCAGGTGGTAGAGGATCGACTCGTTGCCGGAGAACCCCTCGAACCCCATGACCTCCTCGGTCAGCAGCGTCCCGTTGTCCCGGAACGCGACGTGCCGCTTGGCGGGGAGCCGGCCGCGGGCCTCGTAGCGCACTAGGCGCTCCTCCGGCTCCGTGGGGCGCGGCGGCTCACAGGTTCCCCCGACGCTCCTGCTCGCGCTCGAGCGCCTCGAACAGCGCCTTGAAGTTCCCCTCGCCGAACCCGCGCGACCCGTGCCGCTCGATCACCTCGAAGAACACCGTCGGCCGATCGCCGATCGGCTTGGTGAAGATCTGCAGCAGGTAGCCCTCGTCGTCGCGGTCGACCAGGATCCCCAGCTCGCGGAGATCGGTCATGCTCTCGTCGATCGGACCCACCCTGTCGGGGACCTCCGCGTAGTAGGACGGCGGAATCGGCAGGAACTCGACGCCGCGGCTGCGCAGCTCCCCGACCGTCCGCACGATGTCGGTCGTGGTGAGCGCGATGTGCTGGACGCCCGGGCCGCGGTAGAAGTCCAGGTACTCCTCGATCTGGGACTTCTTCTTGCCCTGCGCCGGCTCGTTGATCGGGAACTTGACGCGCCCCGACCCGTCGGTGACGACCTTCGACATCAGGGCCGAGTACTCGGTCGAGATCGCCTCGTCGGAGAAGTGGATCATCTCGGTCATCCCGAAGACGCGCTCGTAGTAGTGGACCCATTCGTCCATGTGGCCGAGCTCGACGTTGCCGACGACGTGATCGATGCCCGCGAACAGCCCGTCGGGTCCGGTGGGCGCCGTCCCACGTCGCTCGTAGCCGGGCAGGAACGCGCCGAGGTAGCCGTCCCGCTCGACGAACACGTGACGCGTCTCGCCGTAGGTCTCGACCGATGCGAGCCTGACCGCGCCGTGTTCGTCTGTGACCTCGTACGGAGTCTCGATCCCGCGGGCGCCGTTCGCGACGGCGTGCTCGTAGGCCGCGGCCGCGTCGGGAACGCTCAACGCGATCGCTTGGACGCCGTCGCCGTGGCGCTTGTGATGCTCGGCGATGCGGTCATCGCCGGTCAGCGTCCCGGTCACGACGAGCCGGATCCTGCCCTGCTCCAGCACGTGCGAGACGCTGCCGCGGCTGCCGGTCTCGAGGCCCCGGTAGGCGGTCTCCGTGAATCCGTACGCGTGCTGGAAGAAGAACGCTGCCTGGGCGGCGTTGCCGACGAACAGCTCGAGGTGGTCGATGCCGTGAATCGGCATCGCGTCCGTGGTCTGCGGCGCGGGAACCGGGCTCGTCGTCGCCATGCCGTGCAATGATCCGCCCATCCATGACGTACATCAACCCTGATTCGTTGCGCCTAAGGCGCTTTTTGGGTACCCGTGGACGCCGTTGACCGCAAAATCGTTGCGCTGCTTCGGCAGAACGCGCGGCGCTCCTACCAGGACATCGGGGGCCACGTCCATCTGTCCGCGCCGGCCGTCAAGCGACGCGTCGATCGCCTCGAGCAGGAGGGCGTGATCCTCGGCTACACCACGATCGTCGACCCCGAGGCATTCGGGTGGCACGCCGAGGCGTTCGTCGACCTCTACTGCGAGGGGAAGATGCCCGGCGAGTCGATCAAGCGCGCCGTCGAGCGAGAGTCCGGCGTCGTCGCCGCGCACACGGTCGCGGGCGAGGCCAGCGCGTTGCTGCACGTGATGGCCCATGACACCAAGGACCTCGAGCAGACACTCGAGCGCATCCGCGCGGCCGATGGGATCAGCCGTACCGTTACCGAGGTCGTGCTGTCGACGCTGTTTCAGCGATGAGACGCCCGTACCCCGACGGCGGGCGGGTCCCCTCAATCAGAGACTTCATGGCGTTCGAGGAGCACGTCCGCAACGCCCGGGCCGTGAGCGGTCGCGGCGAGGTTCCCGAGGCCTGGTACGAGGCGCCTCGCTTCTACTTCTCAAATCCGGCCGCCGTCTACTGCGACGGCGACGAGGTGCCAAGACCGCCCGACACCGCGGCACTCGACTACGAGCTCGAGCTGGCGTGCGTGATCGGTGAGAACGGCCGGCCGGAGGGGTTCACGGTGATGAACGACTGGTCCGCTCGTGACCTGCAGGCGCGCGAGATGCAGGTGGGGCTCGGGCCCGCGAAGGGCAAGGACTTCGCCACCTCGCTCGGACCGGTGCTCGTGTCGCTCGACGAGCTGCCCGAGGACCTCGACCTGCGCGCGGTCGCCCGGGTCAACGGCGAGGTCCGGACGGACTCGAGGACGGGCGGGATGTACTTCTCGTGGGAGCGGCTGCTCGAGGCGGCGGCGCGGAACACGCCGGGTCTGCGGGCGGGGGATGTGATCGGCTCCGGCACCGTCGGCCGCGGCTGCATCCTCGAGCACGGCGATCAGCGCTGGCTGTCGCCCGGTGACGAGGTCGAGCTCGAGATCGAGGGGATCGGTGTGCTGCGCAACCGCGTGGTGTGAGTCACGCCGCTCGGCGCGTTTGCGCGACCGCCAACACTTGCGCGACCCGTGCAACGACCGCGTACGGCTCCTCGTCCATCTGCCGCCAGGTCACGTAGACGACCGTAAGGCCGGCAGCCGTGAGCTTGGCGCCCTTGCGCGTGTCGCGCTCGAACGCCGCCCGGCCGGAGTGGAACTTGTAACCCTGGACCTCGACGGCCACGGCGAGATCGGGCCAATAGAAGTCGACGAGGTAACCGTGGACGCGGGCGTTGACGATGGGCGCCGGCAGCTGCGCAGCACGGGTGAGCGAGAGCATCCGCTCCTCGGCCTGCGACCGCGTGATCGCCGGCTCACGCTGGCGCTCGAGCAGCGCCGCCAGGATCGGGGCTCCGGGGCGCCCCGGGCTGGCGGCCGCCGCCTTCAGCTCCCGCTCGCTCACGAGCCTTTGTACGAGCGCCTCGTCGACCGCCCGCTCGAAAGTCCGGTCATCGAGCCGCGGGGCCACGTCGACGATCGTCCGGGCCGGCGACGTCACCGGTAGGCGCTCGACGACTCGGACGTCGCGGCGGCTGAGGGTGTTCGTGCGGTGGACGCAGACGCCGGTCGGACGCGGACCATTCCGGGCTCGGATCGTCACGTGGATCGGCCCGTCGTCCTCCGGGAGGAGTTTCCAGAGGCGGGCGGCGGTCTGGTGACTGAGCGCGGCGTGCTCCCCGCATGCGAGCAGCGCTTCCGTCTCCGCCGTCAGCGGCGCGGGGGCGGTGTGGCCGACGGCGTAGACGCCCCTGTGCCCGCGCCGCAGGAAGCCGTTGGCGGCGAGGTTGAAGATCGTCCTGTCGGCGATCCCGACCGCGAGCAGCTGGTCACGGGAGACCCGGCCACGTTGCATCTCGGCGATCGCGGCGATCCGGTCCTCCCGTTCCCCCGAGATGGCGACGGGATGACGCACCCCCAAGACCTCCACGAGGTGTGGCGTCTCGTCGCCAACAGTTGGCGACGCCATGACACGGCCCCGGTCGGTTGAGGGGGTGTGACGCCTGGTCGCCATACAAGGGAGAGCTCGCAACTCGCAAGATCCACCCCCTCATCGGCGCCGTTTCAACAGAGATGTTGCAGAACGCCGACGGCCTAGCGCCCTGGCAGCACCCGGTAGTCCTCGGTCTGGCCGAAGCCGACCTCTGCGCCGGCCGCCGCCAGCCCGCTCTCCCGCGCCTC
>DATKFF010000301.1:0-5809 GCA_035511595.1 Solirubrobacteraceae bacterium
ACGACGCCCTGTCACCGACGCGGCGAGCTACGGCGCCAGGCGGTCCCGGAGCGTCGATTTACGCGGTCCGTAGCAGGCGCAAAAGCCGCCCAGTGGCCGATGACAGCGGAAACACGTGCTGACACTGTGCGCGGTGTGACCGGTCCACCGCGTCGGATCGTCGGCGATACGGCAGCGCCCTCCGCGCGATGAGGAAGGCGGCTGGGCTGATGCTGCTTGCCGTCGCGCTCAGCGCAGCAGCCGCCAGCATTGCCTCGCTAGCGCTGTTCGCAGTCGCAATCGGGCTGGCGCTGGTCACTCTTTCCGCAGGCGCCGTGGTGCTGGTAGCGGCAACGACGCTCACGGTCGTACGCACCCTCAGTCATCGCGAGGCGCACGAGGGGGAGCCGATCCGCCTCCTATTCAACGCGCGCGGGCTCAAGTGGTTGCCGGTTCTTCTGGAGGGACGGGAGCAGTCTGGGCGGTGGGCTTTGCTAAGCCCAGCTGGGGCAACGATCGAGCTGGCGGTGCCTCGGCGCGGCGCGTACCGGCTGGTGCCTTCGCAGCTACGGCTACGCGACGCACTCGGGATCTGCGAGTTGACCGTACGCGCCGGGCGTCCGGAAGAGCTCCTGATCCTGCCGGTCCCGGACGTGACCGCCGGTGCTCGTTTGCGTGGGTGGGCGGCGGTCGATGACCAGGAGCCAGACGGCATTCGCCCGTACACGTCCGGCACGCCGCTTGGGCGCATCGACTGGACGTCGCTGGCGCGCGGTTTAGCGCTGCAGGCACGACACCTGTCCGCAGGGAGGATGGGGGCGCCGCTTGTCGTCGTCGACACCGCCGGCGCCTCCAGCTCGGGCCTGCTTGACTGGATCGCACGCACTGCCGCAGGGTGCGTCCTGACGCTCGCTCGAGACGGTGGATGCCGGGTCCTGCTGCCCGGAGACGCGACCGCCACGAGCGTCAGCGACGTGGAAAGAGATTGGCACGCGCTTCATCGGCGGTTGGCGACGCTCTCACCATCCGGGATGACCGCGCCGCGGCCGCGGGCCGACGATGGACCCACGATCGTGGTCCACGCGGGCGCGGCGCCGCGGCGGTTCGTGCTGGCGCAGCCGCTGCCACCGGACGTCGTGTCGGCGGGCGCGGTTCGCCCCTAGACCCGCCGTACATGTCACGCTCAGCAGCCCGGGCCGTCGCGTCTGTCGCGGTCTTCGTAGTCGCGACGGCGAGTGCGTGGTCGTCATTGGTGCCTGCACCTCGACTTCAGCTCGCGGAGGTTGCGGCTGTGGCGGCCGTGCCGGCGCTGATGGCGGCCGCAACGAGGAGGCGCGTCGCGAGCCTCCTGATCGTCTTCTCGGTCCCAAGCACCCTCGTGCTGGCGGGTGTTCCCGTGGGTGTTCTGATGCCGTCGGTGTGGCCGCGGGCAGCTGACCAGCTCGCAGCGGGCCTGGCGCGGGCCATGACACCGGGAAGCGCTCCGGTGCCGAGTGCTTGGCCGCTCGCTGCAGTGATGCTCGCAAGCGGGACCTTCTGGGCGGCAGGGAGTGCGTTGCCGGGTGCCGGGTTGGTTCGAGGCCGTCGTGCGAATGTTGGCCTTGCGCTACTTGTGGCGCCGTGGCTTGCGGCGATCAGCCGCACGATCCCCGACCACGCCGCCTCGCAGGGAGCCCTCGCGCTCATCGGTGGGGTGCTGTGGTTCCCCCGCCCGCGCCAGGCGATCACGGTCGGCGTTGCAGCGGCCCTGCTAGCGGTGCCCCTGGCGCACGCGATCGGACCCCGGTCTCGCTGGTTCGGAGTGGGCGGAGCGGCGATGAGCGAGCAGCAGTTCCGAACCCTCGACACGCAGCCGACGTACGGGCCGCTGACGGACCGGCGGACCGGCGCACCAATGCTCGAAGTCGCAGCCCCGGACCCGGCCCTATGGCGGATGCAGACGCTCGACGAGTTCGACGGCCGGGGCTGGACGCTCGGTTCCCGCGCAGCGCCTGAGCTGCCCCAGCCCGCGGCAAGACCAGAGACCGTGTCGGTCCGCGTACTCGGTCTGAGCGACGACCTGGTCGTCGCGCCCGGGCAGATCGAACGGGTGATCTCCAGGGCCACGGTCACGAGGGCGGCCGGCGATGCGTGGCGGCTTGCCCCGGCGCCGCGAACCGGAGCTACGTATCGCGTTCGCGCGGCGTATGTAGACGTCGGCTCACGTCTTCTCGCCGAAGATCGGGCGCCCCTCGATCCACGTGCACGGGCGTACACGCAGTTGTGGTCGGTGAAGCTCAGTCCCGAGCTCCAGGCGCTCAGCCTGATGCTGGCGCCGTTCGGCGTAACCGTGCGGGCGCTTCGCCGGTCGGCACCGACGGTCGACCCGCGGGTCATCGCTCTGGCGCGGCGACTCGCTGCCGGCGGGCGGACCGAATGGGACGTGGTCGCGCGGGTCGAGCGGTACCTGCTCGACGGTGGCCGCTTTCGTTACACGACGCGGGTGCCGTCGCCCGGACCCCAGCCCCTTAACGACTTCCTGCTCCGCACGCACGCGGGCTACTGCCAGCAATTCGCGGGGGCCGCGGCGCTACTGCTGCGACTGGCCGGGGTCCCGGTCCGAGTCGCTGTGGGCTTCGCCACCGGAATCGAGTCCGCTCGCGGCCGCTACATCGTCCGTGACCTGGATGCCCACGAGTGGATCGAGGTCTACTTTCAAGGCTACGGCTGGGTGCCGTTCAACCCGACCCCGTCAACCGCGCCGGCAGCCGTCGCTAGTGGGCTCGACCCGCTGCGACCGGGTGCGCCCGCAACAGAGGGTCTGACGGGCCCCTCGTTGCCGGCCGTGCTCGCGATCCTCGCCACGCTGTTTGTCGCCATCGTCGGTGGGTCCTGCTTTGGGCGGGACCGGCGGACGACGTTGTCGCTTGAGGCCATCGCGTCGAGGTTGGGAGCGTCCGTTGTCCCGTCGACCACGCTTTCCGAGCTCCGCACGATCCTGGCCCGTGTCGGTCCGCGGACTGCCGGCCTGGCGGCTGAGCTGGAGCGAGCCCGGTTCACGGCTGACGCCCCCGTCACGGTGCGGGTCGCGCGGCTGCGACTGGCGTTGGCTCTCGTGAGCGACGTCGGGGTGCTGCGAACGGTGCTTTTCTGGGCCCCGGCGCGACGCCCCTCGCGGAACAGCGGGAACCGTTCGCGTGGCCAGGTCGGCGCCACAGGGCCCGAGGAAACACTGGGAAGGGCCTCATTAGAGGCGAACCGTCGCGGGGCACGCACGAGCGATGCTCGGTGTCGAGACACGTAGTCCGACGACAGCCCCGGTCGCCAGACGAAGGAGCATGAATCATGAAACTACGCCATCGAATCGCCACAGCAGTTGTCACCCTCGGCGCCGTCGCGGTCGTCGTTCCGATCGCCAGCGCGAGTGCCGCCACGACTCCGGTCTCGGCGAGCGCGGCGGGACAGGTGACGTCGTCGCAGAGCAGCATCAACGCCGGCCTGCAGGCCGCTCAGAACGCCTGGAGCGTCGGTTCTCAGGCCGCCGTTAATGGATGGCTTGCCGGCGAGCAGGCGGCTCAGGCCGGAATCACCGCGGGCGAAACCGCAGCGCAGGCCGGGCTCAGTGCTGGCGCGCAGGCGCTTGGCATTCCGGTCAGCCCCAGTGCCAACGTCGGCGTCGGCGTCACGGTACCCGCGATCCCGTAGGACGTGCCGGAGCGACGCGAGTGCGGCGGGCGGTTTGCCCGCCGCACACGTCGCCTCGAGCCGATTGCCCAGTTGTGAGGGCGCGTCACAAGCGGGCGGGCTGAGCTTGAAAAGCTGGCCCGAGTGGGCTGGGGACTCGAGCGGCGGGCGTGAGTCTTCCCGACCCGCCGAGCTCCAGGATCAGCCAACGATTGCGCGATGGGCGAAGCTCCGGACTGGCCTGCGGGCGTGGTTAGCCGCTGTACCGCTCACGCCGGTTGAACGATCGCGACGCGGCCCGCCAAGGCGTGCGCTACGGGCCAGCCACCGAGGCCCCCAGGGACAGTCGCGTGGGGGCGGTTAACCGACGAGCCTCGACGCAGGCCCCGCCGGCCGTCGAATCGCGATGGCCGGGGGCACGGCCAGATGCCCCAAACCGAAAGAGAAAGGACGAAGTGACCCGGATGGCAACCTCGGAATTCCAGCAGCAGAGGGAACCCGCCAGTGATCAGCTCGTTGGGCGGGTCGCTGTCGTCACAGGCGGCACGCGCGGGATCGGCGCGGCGATATCCCGGAGCCTCGTTGCTCAGGGCGCTACCGTCGCGGCCTGTTACAGCGGCAACCGGGAGCGCGCCGAAGCCCTGCAGGCGGAGCTCGCGCGCGCCGATCAGGCGCTGTCGATACACCACGGAAATGTCGCGGTGGTGAACGATTGCGACCGCATCGTCGCCGAGGTCCTAGAGAATCACGGAAGGGTCGACATCCTCATCAACAACGCCGGCATCACGGTCGACAGGTTGGTGACGAAGATGACCGAGGAGGACTGGCAGAACGTGATCGGGGTGAACCTCTCAGGGCCTTTCTTCATGTCGAAGGCCGCGCTTGGGCCGATGGTGGAGCAAGGCTTCGGTCGGATCGTGAATGTCTCCTCGATCGTCGGCCAGACTGGGAACATCGGCCAGGTGAACTATGCCGCGTCGAAGTCGGGGCTGTTCGGACTCACGATGTCGCTCGCCAAGGAAGCGGCGTTCGCGCTGGCGAGAGCCGAGAAGTTGAATGACGGGCCTGCCATCACAGTCAACGCGATTGCTCCCGGCTTCATCGAGACCGAGATGCTCGACTCCGTGCCCGCGAAGGTGCTCGACGGGATTCGCGCGCAGGTGCCGCTCGGCCGTCTTGGCAGGCCCGAGGAGGTGGCGCAGGTCGTCCGCTTCCTCGTAAGCGAGGCAGCCTCTTATGTGACCGGTCAGGTCTGGGCTGTCAACGGCGGCATGGACATGTGACCGCGCAGCACGTCTCGGTACAGGGTCATGAAGCTGCGGGCGGCGGCCTTCCCGAACTGGGCGTGGCGATAGCGCAGCGTGAGATGGAGGCGGTCCTCGAGCGTCACGACGCCGATCGAGAGGCCAAGCGGCATCCGTCCTGGAGGGGAGAACCCCACCTCCGCGTTCGCGCCCTCGAACTGTGACGGCAGCCCATCGAGCCCTCCGAGGTTCGACAGAGAGGCCGTGTCGACGACCACGCTACCGGTCAGTGGGATGAGGTACTGAAGGCACCGCTTGACTCCAATCGGGAGCCTCGCGGGGAGCTCCAGCATGTCGATAGCGATGCCTCGGATGCCGTCTCGTTTGATCGCGCGCGTGCGCGCACCGACGCGCTCGATTACCGAGCTCAGCTGCTCGGACGGGCGTGGTCGAATCCACACAGTCACCCAGGATGCGAAGTTGCCGACGACCTCGAGCCCCCACTCGCGCGGCCGTAGGTTGACCGGTACCGTCAGCGCCATCAGACGTGAGCCGCCGCCATGTCCGGTGTTCCAATGCGCGATCGCGAGTGCAAGCGCAGCCAGCAGTGCGTCGTTGACGGTTGTGTCCGGCGGAGGCAGTGCGAGTAGCGCCCGGCTCTCCTCGGATGAGAGGGAGAGCATCTCGAATCCATATGCGGGTCGATCGTCCCCACCGTCCCGGGCTACCCGCGCGGGTCGCACGAACGGGCGCCAAGCGGAGCGTGTTAGGAGACGCCGACGCGCAAGTTGCTCCTGCGGTGATTTGGCGGCGCTAAAGCGGCGGACATCGTGAACTGCTTGTGGATTCACCGGTGGGACCGCGTCCTCCTCGCCGGCATACGCGCGCAGGATCGAAAGCATCAGCCTGGCGGCGCTGATTCC
>DATKFF010000302.1:0-8308 GCA_035511595.1 Solirubrobacteraceae bacterium
AGGTAGCGGATCTCCTCGTCCTTGATCGCGGCGGCCTCGGGGTAGAAGGTCGACAGCGCCCCGACCGACGCGAGCAGCATCCCCATCGGATGGGCGTCGTAGCGGAAGCCCTGCATGAACTCCTTGACGTTCTCGTGCACAAAGGTGTGGATCGTGACCTCGTGCACCCACTCGTCGAGCTGCTGGCCGGTGGGCAGCTCGCCGTGCACCAGCAGGTAGGCGACCTCGAGGTAGCTCGAGCGCTCCGCGAGCTGCTCGATCGGGTACCCCCGGTACTCGAGAATTCCCCGCTCGCCGTCGATGAACGTGATCGCCGAACGACACGAGGCGGTCGCCATGTACGCCGGGTCGTAGGTCATCAACCCGAAGTCGTCGTCGCTGGTCTTGATGTTCCGCAGCTCGGTCGCGCGGATCGTGTTGTCCTCGATCGGGATTTCGTACTGCTTGCCCGTTCGGTTGTCGGTGATCGTCAGCGTTTCGTTCGACGTGTCTACGCCGGCGCCATCCTGCTGCTGGGTCTCGGTGGTCATGGCACTCCTTAGCGCGTTTGCCGGGTAGGCCGCCGACGCGGCGCCGGCGGTGGGCCCCCCATGACTCTAGTACCCGGCTGCGGCGTGCGAGACGCCGCAGCGCCCGCTACGCGGTGGCGATCGCCATCCCGATCGCGACCGCGGCGAGCACGAGGCTGACCAGAATCACGAGCCGCTGCCCAGCTGTGCCCGACGGGAAGCTCGGACTGGTGATGCCGATCGAGGAGACGGCGAAGGCCCACGCCACGAGCACCGCACCCGCGATGTAGAACGGCACCTTCGAGGTTGCGACCACGAGCATCATCGTGCGGACGCGAGCCTATCCAATGCCGTCGCCGCGGGCGGGCTGGTGTGAACCCTGATACCGGCTCTCGGTCGCGGCGCGCTGGCCCTGGTAGTGGCTGCCGAGTCCGGGACTTCCGTACGGCCGGCGCGCGGGCGCGTCGAGCGTCATGAACGAGAGCTGCGCGATCGGCAGGCCCGGGTAGAGCTGGATCGGGACGCGGGTCAGGTTGTTGAGCTCGAGCGTCAACGTCCCCTTCCACCCGGGGTCACAGAAGCCCGCGGTGGCGTGCACGATCAGGCCGAGACGGCCCAAAGATGACTTTCCTTCTATGCGAGCCACGATGTCATCGGGCAGCTCGACCCATTCCAGCGTCCGCCCGAGGCAGAACTCGCCGGGGTGGATCACGAACGCCTCGTCCTCGGGGAGAACGAACTCCTCGGTCAGGTTCTCGGGTGGTCGGCGGAGGTCGATCGTCGAGACGCGGTAGTTGTGGAACACCCGGAACGAGTCTCCGAGCCGCAGATCGACGCTGGCCGGCTGCACCAGACCGGGATCCCAGGGATCGATCCGGATCTGGCCGTCCTCGACCAGCTGCAGGATCGTTCCGTCGGAGAGGACAGAGGTCGCCCGTTCTGACATCGGCGCAAGTCTGCCAGCGCCGCCGGACTGGCGTGGCCGGGGTTAGTGGTCGAGCATCCGCGCGCGGGCGCGGACGGTGCGCACGCGGGCGGGCGGCGGCACCGCGGGGTCCCCGTGCGGGCCCCGGCGAGGACGGCGCGGGAACGGCTGGCGCGGATGCACGCGTTGGCGCTTGATCCCACCGTCGTCGTCCGTGGAGGACGACTCCTCTTCAGGCTCCTGCTTGATCGCCCACCAGACGATGCAAAGAAGCCCGATCAACGGGATCTTCAGCGCCAGCATCAACCAGAGAAATCCCCAGCTCACTCCGCCACGATCCTACCCCGATCGCGGCGCGCTGTCACGTCCAATTGCCGCCGGAGGCCCGGCGGGCCCTACTTCCTCAGCGCGATCGGCTTTTCGACGAACTGCGTCATCTGACGCAGCTCCGCGACGCGGTCCCCGATCTCCTCGCTCGTCAGCCGAACCATCCGCTCGACGCCGAACTCCTCGACGTTGAACGAAGCGAGGGCGGTTCCGTACGCCATCGCCTGCGCGAGCGTCTCGTGGTCGAGCTCCGCGCCGGGGTGCGCCGCGATGTAGCCCATGAACCCGCCGGCGAAGCAGTCGCCGGCGCCGGTGGGGTCGACCACCGTCTCGAGCGGGAACGCCGGCAGCGCGAAGAAGCCCTCGTCGGTGATCATCGCCGCGCCGTACTGACCCTGCTTGGCAACCACCACGTTCGGCCCCCACTCACGCACCTGCGCGGCGGCCCTTGGGAAGTTCGGCTCGCGGGTCAGCTGGCGCAGCTCGGAGTCGTTCAGCATCAGGCAGTCGACCCCGGCGATCGTCTCGATCAGGGACTCCCGTGCCGTCTCGATCCACAGGTTCATCGAGTCGAGCGCGACGAAGCGGGCGTTTGAGCACTGCTCGCGAACCCGGCGCTGGAGGTCGGGCTGGATGTTCGCCAGGAAAACCACGTCGGCGGACCGCGAGGCCTCCGAGAGCTTCGGCTCGAACTCCGCGAAGACGTTCAGCTGGGTGTCGAGCGTCGTGCGCTCGTTCAGGTCCCAGCCGTAGTCGCCGCGCCAGAAGAAGGTCGCGCCGCCGGGGACGCGCTCGATGTCGGCGGTCTCAACGTTCCGCGCCTGCAGGACGGCATACTCCTCGTCACCAAAGTCGTCTCCCACGGGGCCGACGACGTGGACGACGTCGAAGAACGATGCCGCCAGCGAGAAGTGCACCGCCGAGCCGCCGAGCATTCGCTCGCGACTTCCGAACGGCGTCTTTACCGCGTCGAACGCGATCGATCCCACCACCGTGACTGACATCAGCCGCGCTAGCGTAGCCAGTCTGCTGGCGGCTGCGACGCTTGGAGCACTCGCGTGGCTCTCCCCGGGCGACGCGCTCGGGCTCTCGGCGGGCTACGGCAAGGGGCGCGGCTACTGCGGCGGGTACGGGAGCTACGCCAGCTCGTACAGCTTCGCCGGGGTCTACGCGTGCGCGACGACCGCGAGCGCAGGGCCGACGCCATTCGATTCAGCCGGGCGCGAGTCGTTTCAATGCGTGGAGCTCTCGGCGCGGTTTCTGTGGTCGATCTACGGGATCTGGGCGGGACCCGGAACCGGGGTCCAGGACGGAGCCGACCTGGTCGGCGTCGTCCACTCCCAGCATCCCTCGATCCGCGTCGGCTTCCCCGCGCCGGGGAGCGTGCCGGTCGCCGGTGACATCGTCAGCCTGGGACCGGGGGGCGCCGTCGACTCGCGGTTCGGGCACACGGCGGTCGTGATCTTCGACGACCAACAGCGGGGCAGGTTCGTGATCATGGGCCAGAACTTCCCGGTCGGCCGCGCCGGCGAGCAGACGCTGTTCGTCGACTTCCGCGGTCGCCACAACGGCCGCGCCCTGATCAACGGCGTGTGGACGACCGCCTCGTGGCTCGAGCTCCAGCGCCGGCCGCGAACGCCCGCGCCCGACAAGCACCTACGCTGACGCGGCCTCGTCGCTGATCGCCTCCATGCCGCGCAGGAACACCCCGACCATCGTCGTGTAGAGATCCTCGCTGAGACCGGGCTCGATCATCCGATCAAGCAGGAACCCGTCGGCCATGAAGAACATCATCGCGCTGACCTGCTCGATAGGCAGCGCCGGCGCGACCCCCAGTCCCTCCTTCCAGCGCTTGAACACCTCGGTCATGCGCTGGCGCATCGCCTGGTGGCGGGTCGCCAGCTCCTGGCGGAAGTCCTCGTTGCGCGCGGCGTGCGCGACGAACTGAAAGTAGAGCCGTGGCCAGTCGTCGTCACTGGCGAAGTGGATGAAGTCGGCAGCCGCCGCACGCGCCTCTTCGTGGGGCTCCTGCGTCCCGGCCAACGCGCGGTCGAGGCGCTCCAGCTCACGTGCGAAGCGCTCGTCGAGCATCACCAGGAACAGCTCCTCCTTGCTCTTGAAGTTCGCGTAGAAGGCGCCCTTCGTGTAGCCGGCGGCCTGCGCGACCTCGTCGATCGAGGCGCCCTCCAGACCGCGCTTGCAGAACAGCTGGGCGGCCGCCGCCAGCAGCGACGTGCGGGTGCGCTGCTGCTTCTCGCGCCGCGACAGGGCCTCGGTGGTCATCTGAGCACAACCTCCGCGTCACGACGGGGCGTCTCGGTGATCGCGCGCCTGAAGACGCGCTCTGACTCGGGGCGGGCCGGCGCCAGCCCGCGGCGCCTCACCAGCTCGGCGAGCACCGCCTGCATCTCGAACTGCGCGAACGATCCGCCGATGCAGCGCCGCACACCGCCCCCGAACGGGATCCAGGTGTACGTCCCTGGCGGCTTCTCCAGGAAGCGCTCGGGCTCGAAGCTCTCCGGGTTCGGATAGATGTCGGGACGGCGGTGGACGAGGTGGATCGAGGGCGCCACCGTCACTCCGGCGGGCAGCTGCCAGCCGCCGATCTCGACGGGTTCGGTCAGCCTCCGCGCGACGAGCGAGATCACCGGCCGCAGCCGGAGCGTCTCGGTCACGACCGCGTCGAGGTACTGGGTCTCGCCCGCGCCGACCTCCTCGCTCAGCCGCGCGAGCTTGTCCGGGTGACGGCTCAGCCGCTCGACCGCCCACGAGAGCGCGGTCGCGGTCGTCTCGTGGCCGGCGACGAGCAGCGTCAGCAGCTCGTCGCGCAGCTCCTGGTCGCTCATCGGAGACCCGTCGCTCTCGTGGCGAGCCTCGAGCATCATCGACAGGATGTCCTCACGCTCGGCCAGGTCCGGCGCCCGCCGGCGCTCGGCGATCTCCTCGAAGATCAGGCGGTCGACCCGCTCATGCAGCCGCTGGAAGAGGCCGAAGCGCGCCAGTCCTTCGGGCCCGAGCGCGATCAGGAAGATGAACATGTGCGGGCGCGTCAGCATGTCGAGCAGGCGGCGCAGCTCGAACCGGAGCCGCTCGAGCCGCTCACCCTGCTCGAGCCCGAACACCGTCCGCAGGATGATCTCGAGCGTGATCGCCTGCATTCGCGGGCGCAGTCGGTATGGCTCGCCGCTCGGCCAGGAGTCGATCTCCTGGGCGGCGATCTCGCCCATCATCGCGCCGTAACGCTGCATCCGCTTGCCGTGCAGCGGCGGCAGCAGCAGCTTGCGCTGCTCCATGTGAGCGCCCTCGTCGAGCAGCAACAGCGAATGCTCGCCGAGCACCGGGAGCAGGACCTGGTTGCCCTCGCCGGCGTGGAACACGCGGGGGTCGCCGGTGAACACCTGCTTGACATGGTCGGGATTGGACAGCACGACCCAGGTCCCCTCCTGCGCGATCCGCATCGTGAACGTGTCGCCGAAGCGGCCGGCGCACTGGGACAGGAACCACTGCGCGCGGCGCACCCAGATCGCCGTCTGGAGCCCGACGGGCATGCGCGGGCCCGGCGGCAGGGATCCGTTCATCACGCTCACGCGGTCGCTCCGCCGATCACGCGGCGGGCGCACGGCCAGCTCCAGCGCGGCTCGCGCGCGACTTCCTCGGCGAGCGCAGCCGGCTCGTCCGCCTCCGGCCCGACCAAGTAGGTCGCCACCGGCTCGGACACGTTCCGGAGCCAGTGCAGCTCACGCTCGCCCCAGTCGACGCCGCGGGCCGCGGCGGCCGCGGCCCGGGTCGACTCGCTGACCATCACCTCACCGCCGGGCGCGACCGCGCAGAGCCGCGCGGCGACGTTCACCGTGCGCCCGTACCAGTCGCCCGCGTTCGCGACCGCGGGGCCGGTGTGGATGCCGACCCGCACCGGCGGCACGCCATCCTCATTGGCCAGCTCACCGACCAGCCGCAGCCCGAGCCGGATCGCCGCCTCTGGCTCCTCGCACCGGATCATCAGTCCGTCCCCGATCGCCTTGACCTGCTCCGCGCGATGCTCCGGGAGGAGCTCGCCGACCCGCCGCTGCAGCGCGAGCACGACCTCCAGGGCGCGGTCATCCCCCTCGAGCTCGGCGAGGGCCGTGAACCCGACCAGGTCGGCGAACAAGAAGGTGTGAGCCGCCGGCGTCATCTCGGATACCACCGGGTATCTAAATCACATACCGCTCGGTATGTCAAATCTCTTCCGTGCCGGCTCTGGGCGGAGCGATAATTCGCCCGTGGCCGAGAGCAACGCGGAAATCGTCCGGCGCGGATTTGAGGCCGCCTCGAGGGGCGACGTCCAGGAGGTCGCGGCGATGCTCGACGAGGACGTGTACTGGGGCGCTCCGGGCGGTGGCGGCTGCCAGGACCGCCGGCAGGCGTTGCGCTGGATGAGCGCGGGCATCTCACGCGGCGTCAACGTCGAGGTCGTCGAGACCAGAGAGCTCCCCGACGGCCGCGTGCTCGTCGTGCTCCAGCGCACGACCCCTTTCGCCGACGAGCGCGAGCTCCCCGAGCCGCACGCTCAGATCGTGAGGTTCCGCGACGGGAAGATCAGCGAGATGCTCGTCTACCCCACCGCCGGCGAGGCGCTCGCCACCGCCGGCGCTGCCTGACGTGCCCCTCTACGACTTCCGCTGCGCGGTGTGCGGGACGAGCTTCGAGGCGCGGACCGGGCCCGACGAGCGACCGCCGTGCCCGGAGTGTGACGCGCCCGGCTGCGAGCGGCTGATGTCGCCGTTCGCCGGGCCGTTCACGGTCGGGCTGCGGGGAAATGCCGCCCGCCGATCCAACGACACGCGGCGCGTCCGTGAGGAGCAGCGGCGCGAGCGACGCGAGCAGCGGCGCGGCGAAACGAAGTAACGCGTACCCTTCCCGCAGGGTACCCCAGTACACCGACTTTCGGTGTTACAAATCGCCCGAATGGGTAATTCATACATCCGGAGGATCGGAGACCGCATCGGTTCTGCCGATCCGATACCTATCCGATCCGGTTCCTATCGTTAGGCAGAACATGTCCTGGCCGTCCCCAGTTCTCCGTGTCGTCCATTTCGCCCGCCGCTCACGCCCTGACCACGGTGCCCGTGCGCACGCAAACGTTGTCGGGGCCGCCGCCGGCCGTCGCCATCCCGCGATGGCGGGGCTGAACGTGCCCCCGGTCCACGGGCATCACTGCATCTGCCAGCGCTGCGAGCGCCAGGCGGACGCCGCGGCCTGACCGCCTCGGGGCGCGAGCCCCCCGGCGCCGCCAACGTCTCTCGCTTCTGTTGGTCTGGTCCATGATGTGCCGGACCAACTATTTCTAGCCGCCACCGTACACGGCTACACTTTTCTCACGATGGGCGACGGACGCAGCATCCCCTTCTTTCACGAGGCGCTCGCGCGCAACACCGGCTTTTTGATCAGCCGGATGGGGATCGTCGCGCAGAAGCGCTTCTCCGAGCGGATCGCGGCGGTCGGCGTCACTCCTCGTGGCTGGGGGGCGTTGAACGTGCTGGACGCGGAGGGCGTGATCACGCAGCACGCGCTCTGCAGGTGCATGGGGATGGATCCGAGCTCGATGGTCGCGACGATCGACGAGCTCGAGGCCAAGGGGCTGGTCGAGCGCCGGCGCAACCCCAACGACCGGCGCGCCCACGCGCTGCACGTGACCACCGAAGGGCGCAAGACCCTGTCCGACGGCCGCAAGCTCGCCCGCTCCGCGCAGGACGAGCTGCTGGCCCCGCTCGACACGACCGAGCGAGCTCAGCTTCACGAGCTCCTGCTGCGGCTCATCGTCCAAACCGGCGAGGCCGGCGAGCGCGCCGGCGAGGACGCGCCCGCGCCCAAGCAGGCCTGAGGCGATGCTGACGATCCTCGGCGGCGGGGGCTGGTTCCCAGCCCACGACCGCCAGACCGCGTGCGCGCTCTTTCGAGACGGCGACGGCGCGGTGATGATCGACGCCGGGTCGGGCGTGGGGCGGCTGGTCGAGCGTCCCGAGCTGCTCGACGGGATCAACCGGCTGGACATCGTGCTGACCCACTTCCACCTCGACCACATCGTCGGGCTGGCGTACCTCCCGGCGATCGCCGCGAGCGCGCAGACGTCCGTGTGGGGGCCGGGGCGCCTGCTGTACGGGATCGCGACCGACGCGCTCCTTGAGCAGGTCTCGCACGAGCCGTTCAACCCCGTCCCGCTGGCCGATCAGCAGATCGCGGTGCGCGACGTCCCGGCCGGCGAGTTCGAGCTCGGCGACTTTCGGATCGCCACGAGGCGCCAGGATCGCCACTCGGCGCCGTCGCTGGGATTGCGGTTCGGGGACGAGCTCACGTGGGTCACCGACACCGCGTACGACCCCGGGTCGGAATCGTTCGCCGCGGGCTGCAGGTTGTTGGCGCACGAGGCCTGGTACACGCAGGCGGCCCCGCTGACCCCGGAGATCCACTCGTCGGCCGCCGAGGCCGGACAGGTCGCCTCCCGCGCAGGGGTCGAGCAGCTGCTCACGATCCACCTGCCGCCGTTCACCAGGGAGCTCGACGCGCT
>DATKFF010000303.1:0-2897 GCA_035511595.1 Solirubrobacteraceae bacterium
CAGCGGCAGCCGGTGAAGGAGCCGCTGCAGACCGGCATCAAGGCGATCGACGCGATGACCGCGATCGGCCGCGGCCAGCGCCAGCTGATCATCGGCGACCGGCAGACCGGCAAGACGGCGATCGCGATCGACACGATCATCAACCAGAAGGACAACTGGGCGTCCGGCGACCCGGTGCGCCAGGTGCGCTGCATCTACGTCGCCGTCGGCCAGAAGGGCTCGACGATCGCCTCCATCAAGCAGTCTCTTGAAGAGGCCGGGGCGATGGAGTACACCACGATCGTGGCCGCACCCGCGTCCGACCCGAGCGGCTACAAGTACATCGCCCCGTACACCGGCAGCGCCATCGGCCAGCACTGGATGTACGACGGCAAGCACGTCCTGATCGTCTTCGACGACCTGTCCAAGCAGGCCGAGGCGTACCGGGCCATCTCGCTGCTGCTGCGCCGGCCGCCGGGCCGCGAAGCGTACCCCGGTGACGTCTTCTACCTGCACTCGCGGCTCCTCGAGCGCTGCGCGAAGCTGTCGGACGACCTCGGCGCGGGCTCGATGACCGGGCTGCCGATCGTCGAGACGAAGGCCAACGACATCTCGGCCTACATCCCGACGAACGTCATCTCGATCACCGACGGGCAGATCTTCCTGGAGACCGACCTGTTCAACGCGGGCGTCCGGCCGGCCATCAACGTCGGCCAGTCGGTGTCCAGGGTGGGCGGCAACGCTCAGATCAAGGCGATGAAGACGGTCGCGGGCACCCTGCGCCTGTCGCTGTCGCAGTACCGCGACCTGGAGGCGTTCGCCGCGTTCGCGTCCGACCTCGATGCGGCCTCCCGCGCCCAGCTCGATCGCGGTGCCCGGCTCGTCGAGCTGCTGAAGCAGCCGCAGTACTCGCCGTTCCCCGTCGAGGAGGAGGTCGTCTCGATCTGGGCGGGCACCACCGGCCAGATCGACGACGTGCCGATCGAGGACGTCAGGCGGTTCGAGACCGAGTTCCTCGACTACCTGCGCCGCGACCAGCCCGGCATCCTGGCCGCGATCAGGGAGACCAGTGACCTGTCGGACGACACTGCCACCGCCCTGAAGGACGCGATCGACAGGTTCCGCCGGACGTTCGAGGTGACCGGCGGGCAGCTGCTCGTGTCCGATGAGGACAGGACCGCCGAGCCGCTTGGCGAGGGCGAGGCGACCCAGGAGTCCGTCGCCAGGTACCGCGACACCGATACCGGCGACGAGAGCACCTCCGACAGCGCGGGCGCGACCGCGGAGGGCGTTGGCCTGTCTAACGACGGCGCGAACGCCGGGAGCGGCGCGAACGCCGAGGGCGGCGAGTAGGCGCCATGGCGGCACAGCTTCGCGTGGTCCGGGCGCGGATCAGGGCGGTCAAGTCGATTGGCAAGATCACCCGCGCCCAGGAGCTGATCGCGTCGTCGCGGATCATCAGGGCGCAGCAGCGCACGCGGGCGGCCGAGCCGTACGCGCGTGAGCTCACCCGGGCGGTGGAGGCGCTGGTCAGCCGGTCTGGCTCGCTTAACCACCCGATGGTGTCCGAGCCCGAGTCGGTCAGCAGGGCAGCGGTACTCATCCTGACCAGCGACGGCGGCTTCGCGGGCGGCTACAACGCGAACGTGCTGCGCGAGTCCGCCAGGCTGCGGCAGCGCAACACGGACGAGGGCGTGGAGAGCGTCATCTATGTAGCGGGCCGCAAGGGCATCGGCTGGCACCGCTTCCGCGACGTCCCCATCGAACGCGAGTGGAGCGGCTTCTCGGTCCGGCCGTCGTACGCCGACGCGGAGATGGTGGCCACCGTGCTGCTCGAGGCGTTCACCGCGCCGGCCGACGAGGGCGGGGTGGACGAGATCTACCTGGTGTCGACGGAGTTCGTCTCGATGCTCACGCAGCGGCCGGCCGTCCGGCGGCTGCTGCCCTTGCAGATCGAGGAGAAGGAGGGGCCGCCGCCCGGCGGCCCGCTGCCGTCCTACGAATTCGAGCCGTCCACGGACATCGTGCTCGACTCGCTGCTGCCCCAGTACATAGCCAGCCGGATCTACTACGCCATGCTGGAAGCAGCGGCCGCCGAGCTGGCGGCGCGGCGGCGCGCGATGAAGGCCGCCACGGACAACGCGAACGACTTGATAGACCGGCTGACCCGGGAAGCGAACAACGCCCGGCAGGCCGAGATCACCTCGGAAATCAGCGAAATCGTCGGCGGAGCGAACGCGCTCGCTGATGCGAACGCAGGGAGTGAGTAACCAACCATGACCGCCACCGTAGAAAACCCCGCGGAGAGCGGGGCCGCCACGGCGGGAACCGGCCGTGTCGCCCGGGTCATCGGCCCGGTCGTCGACGTGGAGTTCCCGGCCGAGCAGATGCCTGAGATCTACTACGCGCTGCACGTGGACCTCGCCTTCTCCGGCGAAGGGGAGACGGCGAGGACGCTGACCCTCGAGGTCGAGCAGCACATTGGCGACAACATGGTCCGCGCGATCGCGCTGGAGCCGACCGACGGCCTGGTCCGCGGCGCCGAGGTCACCAACACCGGCGCCCCGATCGAGGTCCCGGTGGGCGACGTGACCAAGGGCCACGTGTTCAATGTGCTCGGCGAGACGCTCGACGTGCCGATATCGAGCCTTAACGTGACCGAACGGTGGCCGATCCACCGGCAGGCCCCGCCGCTGGACCAGCTCGAGTCCAAGACGCAAATGTTCGTCACGGGCATCAAGGTCCTCGACCTGATGACCCCGTACGTGCTGGGCGGGAAGATCGGCCTGTTCGGCGGCGCGGGCGTCGGCAAGACCGTGCTCATCCAGGAGATGATCCGCCGGGTCGCGCAGAACTTCGGCGGCGTCTCCGTCTTCGCCGGGGTGGGTGAGCGGACCCGCGAGGGCAACGACCTGTTC
>DATKFF010000304.1:0-4945 GCA_035511595.1 Solirubrobacteraceae bacterium
CTGCTTGCGGAAGATGATCTCGACCGCGCCCTCGGCACCCATCACGCTGATCTCCGCCGACGGCCACGCGACGATCACGTCCGGCTCGAACGCCCGCCCGTTCATCACGTAATAGCCGGCGCCGTACGCCTTGCGCAGCACAACGGTGACCTTCGGGACGGTGGCGTTGGCGGTCGCGTACAGCATCTTCGCCCCGTGCCGGATGATCCCCGCCTCCTCGACCTTGGTCCCGACCATGAACCCGGGGACGTCCATCAGGTAGACGAGCGGGATGCTGAACGCGTTCATGAGATTGATAAAGCGCGCCGCTTTATCCGAGGAGTCGTTGTCGAGGATCCCGCCGAGCTGCTTGGGTTGGTTGGCGACGATCCCGGCGGGACGGCCCCCGAACCGCGCCAGGCAGGTGATGATCGTCTTGGCGAACTGCGGCTTGATGTCGAAGTAGTTGCCGTCGTCGACGATCCTGCGGATCACCTCGTACATGTCGTAGGGCTGGCGGTTCGACGCGGGCAGCACGTCGAGCAGTTCCTCGTCGCCGCGCTCGACGGGGTCGTCGGTCGGGTGCAGCGGCGGCGGCTGCTCGCAATTGGACGGGAAGTATCCGAGGTACTGCCTGATCCGCTCGATGCACTCCTCGTCGTCTGCGACCTCGAGGTCGCCGACCCCGGACTTGCGGCAATGCACGCGTGAGCCGCCCAGCTCTTCCTGGGTGACGTTCTCTCCGATCGCCGCGCGGACGAGGTGCGGCCCCGCGAGCGCCATCGACCCCCGACCCTTGACCATCGGGACGAAGTCAGACAGGCCCGGGATGTAAGCCGTACCGGCGGCGCACGGTCCCATCAGCGCCGCAACCTGCGGGATCACCCCGCTCATCACCACCTCCTCACGGAACAGGCTGCCGCTGCCGGCGAACAGCGAGCCGACCGCCTCCTGGATCCGTGCGCCGGCCGAGTCGAGCAGCCAGATCATCGGGATCCGCTTGGTCAGCGCCAGCTCACGCAGTCGTGAGACCTTCAGCTCTCCGGTCATCCCCATCGAGCCCGCCATGACCGTGAAGTCGTACGCGGCGACGGCGACGAGCCGGCCGTCGACCTTGCCGTAGCCGGTGATCACGCCGTCGGCCGGCGCGTCCCGGCCCTCCATCGCGCGCTGGGAGAAATGTGGCCGACCGTGGATCCCAAGCTCGACGAATGTGCCCTCGTCGATCAGCAGCGCCAGCCGCTCGCGCGCGGTCAGCTTCTCCTGCGCGTGCTGCGCCTCCATCTTCTCGAGACCGCCACCGAGCTTGATCTGCTCACGCCGGGTGCGAAGATCCTCGGCCAGCGGGCGCAGCAGGCTGGTGGGGGCGTCGGTCGTCACAGCAGGAAGTGGAACGTACTACTTCCCACTTTGCCAGGTGGCGGGCTCGCGCGTCAAGCGCGGCCGGGGAACCGCGTGGTTTGGGTTATCCCCCATTCGGGGTAGGCTGAGGGTCGAGGACAGCGGGACACAATCCAGGTTTGGGCTGGGGCGCGAGCCTGTGGTCGCGGACGGCGCGGGAGGCCGTACCGCGGCCACGGCTCGGGGGCAAATGACTCGCCGCTTCACGTTCGCTTCACAGCTGTGAACGGCTTGAAACCCAGCCGTTATCAGGTTGGGAAACGGGGTTCCCGCCGCGCGTATGGCGGACATATCGTCGCGCGCTCCCGCGAAGGGTTCACGGGCGGGGGCGGTCGCACTGCTCCCGATCTTCAACGGAAGGGAACAATGCTCAAGACCACGTTGCGCGTCGGCACCGCCCTGGGCCTGGTCGCCGGACTGGCGCTGATCCCCGCGGCTGCGAGCGGCACGTCGCCGACGGCGCCGCCATATCCGGTCACGACGCCCTACATGCCGGGCGCGACCACCGCCACACCGATCCAGCACCTGATCGTGATCTTCCAGGAGAACGTCTCCTACGACCACTACTTCGGCACGTACCCGTTCGCCACCAACCCGGCGGGCGAGCCGCAGTTCACCCCCCTACCGAACACCCCGAGCTCGAGCAACTACATCGCGAACCCGTCGCTGCTGACCAATAACCCCAACAAGGACAGCCACGGCAATACCGTCAACCCGTACCGGCTCGACCGCAGCCAGGCGGTGACCTGCGACCAGGACCACGGCTACGCCGACGAGCAGAAGGCGTTCGACGGCAACTCCTCTGGCACAAGCGCCGCGATGGACGACTTCGTCAAGGTCGGGGACGCCCACAACTCGGGCTGCACGCAGCTCCCCGCGGGCACCACCGACCAGGGCGCCGAGACGATGGGCTACTTCGACGGCAACACGGTCACCGGCCTCTGGAACCTCGCGCAGCATTTCGCGATGAGCGACAACTCGTTCGGCACGACCTACGGTCCATCGACACCCGGCGCGTTGAACCTCGTGGCCGGGCAGACGTCCAACGGGTCGACCCCCCTCCAAGAGGCTGGGACCGTAAGCAGCTCGTCGGTCGCCAACAACGCCTTCATCGGCGATGTCGACCCCTTCCAGGACGACTGCGCAAGCGCTACCCAGGCCGGCTTCACGAGCTCGGCGGGCAGCGGCACCGGGCCGCTGAACATCGGCGACGCGCTCAGCGCCAAGAACATCACCTGGGGCTGGTTCCAGGGCGGGTTCCGGCCGACGTCGGTCAGCAACACCGGCATCGCGACGTGCGCCGCGTCGCACACGAACTCCGCGGGTCACACGATCAGCGACTACAACGCCCATCACGCGGCGTTCCAGTACTTCCCAACGACCGAGAACATGCATCACCTCTCGGTCACCAACCCGGATCAAATCGGCGAGAACGACACGCTCGGGATCAACCACGAGTACGACGAGTCGGACTTCTACACCGCGCTGCAGGACAACCATCTGCCGGCGGTGACGTTCCTGAAGGGCGCCAACTACCAGGACGGTCACGCCGGGTTCACCGAGAGCGATCCGCTGGAGGAGCAGACGTTCCTGGCGGACGTGGTTGACGCGGTCGAGCAGTCGCCCGCGTGGGCGAGCACCGCGATTGTGATCAGCTACGACGACTCCGACGGCTGGTATGACCACGCGTTCCACCCGGTCGTCAACCCGTCGGCCGACTCGGCGAACGACTTCCTGAACAGCTCAGGCGGGTCGACCGGAAGCGCGTGCGGCACGGCCGGCCAGAACGGAGCCCTGACCGGTGGGCCGCTGAACGGCCTGCAGGACCGCTGCGGCCCCGGGCCCCGGCTGCCACTGATGGTGATCTCACCGTGGGCCAGGCAGAACTACATCGACCACGCGTTCACCGACCAGAGCTCAATCATCAAGTTCATCGAGGAGAACTGGGGCACCGGCGGCCTCGGACAGGGCGCATTCGAGTCCCTGTCGGGATTGCAGTCCAACGGCTCGCAGACCGCGCCGGGCTCGAACAACCCGGGTGACCTGATGTCGATGTTCGACTTCAACCAGAACGATCAGCGGGCACCGGCGGTGATCCTCAACGACCAGACTGGGGAGATCATCCCCGGTGCGACGGGCCCGGCGGGCCAGAACGGCCAGAACGGGTCGAATGGGCAGAACGGCTCTCAGGGCGGGCAGGGGCCGCAGGGCGGTCCTGGTCCACAAGGCCCCAGCGGCCCGAAGGGGCCGAAGGGCAGCCCCGGAGCGACGCCGCACGTGGTCTGCCACGTCAAGACCCACAAGCACAAGATCACCGTGACGTGCGTCGAGGTCGGCACGAAGCCGAGCAAGTCACGGAACGCGAGGGCGAGCGCCAAGCTCTTGCGCGGGCACGTGGTCTTCGCCGCCGGCTCCGGCAGGGCCGCGAAGTTCAACATGGGCGAGCGCAGGCGCGTCCGCCACGGCGTCTACCTGCTCCAGGTCAGGGTGCCGGGCGCGGCGCTGGACGATCAGGTGGTCGCGCTCTAGGAGCAGCCGAGCGCAACCACGGCCGTCGATCGAGGGCGCCCCACGGGGCGCCCTCGGTCATCTTCCGGTCCAGTTCGGCTCGCGCTTCTCGAAGAACGCCTTCACGCCCTCCTGGATGTCCTCTGTCGAGAACGCGAGCGTGAGCTGGGCGCGGAGGTACTCGAGGGCCTCGACGAAGCTCATGTCGAGCTGGCGGTAGATCGAGTCCTTGCCGAGCCGCATCATCACGGGTGACTTGGCGGCCAGGCGGTCGGCCCAGTCACGGACGGCGTCGTCGAACTCGCCGGCTGGGACGACGCGGTTGACTATCCCGATCCGCTCGGCCTCCTCGGCCGAGATCTGCTCGCCCAGCAACATCAGCTCGTTGGCCTTCTTGCGAGGGACGTTCCGGTAGATCAGCGCGGCGATCATGAACGGAAACAGCCCGACGTTGATCTCGGGCGTGCCGAACCGGGCGCCCTCACGCGCGATCACGAGGTCGCACGCCAGCGCGATCCCCAGCGCCCCGGCGAGCACGTGCCCGTTGGCCGCGCAGATCGACGGCTTGCCGAGCTCACCGAGCAACTGGAACAGGCGCGGGAATCGCTCGGTGGCGTGATGTTTCTCCACGAGCGGCACGTCGGCGGCGAAGCCCGCGAGGTTGCCGCCCGCCGAGAAGACCTTCTCGTGCGTAGACGTGAGCACGACGCACCGGACCGCGGCATCATCACGCGCGGTCCGAAGCGCGACGCCAAGCTCCTCCAGCAGCTGATCCGACAGCGCGTTGCGCGTCTCCGGCTGGTCGAGCGCGATCGTCGCGACGCCGGCGTCAGAGACTTCGTAGCGGAGCGTTTCGTAGGGCACGGGGGAGCCGAAGCCTATGCCGACCGACCGAACTTTGTTGCCGAGGTTCAGCATGCTGAACCTGGCCAACAAAGTTCGGGGACGACCTCTCGTAGAAGTAAGAAGTAGGAAGTTCTACTGTTTACTTTGCCCTAGCGCTCCGCTAGCGTCGAGCGCCGCCCAGCGACCAGGAGAGAACACCGATGGCCACCGC
>DATKFF010000305.1:0-5473 GCA_035511595.1 Solirubrobacteraceae bacterium
GGGATCTCGTATCCGGTGGCCAACGGGGCCGGCGGCTTTGACTCCGGCGAGCTGGGCGTCGGCCTACCGGGAGTCGGAAGGCTGACGTGGAGCACGCCAACAAACCTCGCACCCGGGACGTACGCGTTCTACTGCCGGATCCATCCGTGGATGCGAGGCGTGTTCCGTATCTTGCGGTAGCACGCTTGCCGGGCTCTCTCAGAACCATTCCCGCTCGTCTCGTCGCAGTCGGCGCCGCCGTGCTGGCGCTCAGCGCGTGCGGAAGCAGCAATAAGTCCCAGAGCGCTCCCCCGGCCGGCTCGACCGCAGCAACAACGACCACCGCGAGCGTGCCATCGACGGCCGCGACACCGCCGGCGGTCGCCGAGCTCCCCGCGGCCGAGCACCCGCGGGCCGGCGAGTTCCCCGCGGTCGCCGGCCGATCGCTCAAGCAGCTCGCGCAGCTCGTGGGCGCCACCGCCCAGCTCGGCGCGTCGACCGGAACCTACACACCGGGCATCCGGCGGCTGGCGTTCGCGCTGACCGACCATTCGCAGCGCTACATCTATGCCCCCACCGCGATCTACATCGCGCCGACGCCGAGCTCGCGTGCGCAGGGGCCGTTCCTCGCCCCGGCCGACCCGATGGGCGTCAAGCCGCAGTACCGCAGCCAGCAGAACGCCGGTCCCGGCGGGATCCAGGCGATCTACTGGACGCGGGTCCCGGTCGCGCGCTCAGGCGTCTATGACCTGCTGGCGCTGACGCGTGTCGGGCACCGGCTGATCGGCTCGACCGGCGAGATCGCGGCCGCGCTCACCGCGCCGATCCCCGCCGTCGGCCAGCGCCCGCCCGCGATCAGCACCGGGACGCTTGCGACGGTCGGCGGCAACGTCAGCCTCCTGACGACGCGACTGCCCCCGGAGAGCATGCACTCCGTGTCGTTCAACCAGGTGCTTGGCAAGCGTCCGGTCGCGCTGTTGTTCTCGACGCCCGAGCTCTGCACCTCACGAGTGTGCGGACCAGTGACCGACATCGCGGTTCAGCTCCAGCACGATTTCGGAAACCGGATCACGTTCATCCACCAGGAGATCTACGTCGACAACCAGCCGACCAAGGGCCTTCGCCCGCAGCTGGCGGCGTTCCATATCGAGACCGAGCCCTGGCTCTTCACGATCAACCGGCATGGTGTGATCACGGCCCGGCTCGAGGGCGCGTTCGGTATCAACGAGGCGCGCCAGGCGATCGAGGCCGCGTTGCGCTGAGCCTCGCGTCTAGTTCTCGGACCGTGCGTTCAGGTCAACGCATCGCGCTCGGTCCGCGGCCGATCAAGCTCGCGATCCGCTTGTAGTCGCTGCCGACATCTGCCGGTCTGGGGGGCGTCCAATGGGCGCCTCCCGTCAATTGGAGCACGAAGGCCCTCGTGTCTCATATGATGCGCGCATGAGGAGTGGGAGACTCTTCGTTGCGGTGATCGCATCGACGCTCGCTGGCGCCACGCCCGCCGCGCTCGCGAGCTCCTCGCTGTACTCGGGTCCCGGGCCGCGCCCTGGTCCAGACATCCTCTACCGCGCGCCCGCGGTCGCGCCGCAGCTGACGAACACCGGAATCTGGCGCGCAGCGCCGATCCTCGTGTCCGGCGCGACGGCGTACCGCGACGGCGAGTTCCTCTACCAGGACTGGCTCTACGACGATCACGGGGCGCGTGAGCTGCCCGATCCCAACGACCCGCGCGCCGGTGGCGACACCTTCTCAAAGCCCGACGGGACCTACACGTACCCCACCGGCCCGGGGTACGACAACGACGCCGCCGACCTGGTCGAGTTCCGCGTCAAGCCGCAGAGTACGGAGACGGCCTTCCGGGTCACGATGAACACGCTCCAGAATCCGTCCCTGATCGCCTTCTCGATCGCGATCGGCGGCACGCCGGGCGACACCCACCCGTTCCCCGACGGCGCCAACGTGAGCGCACCCGCCGACCTGTTCCTGACGGTCCATCCGTCAGGAACGAAGCTCGTGGCCGATCTCGTGCATGCCTCGAGCGGCGCTCCCGTGAGCGGCCCGGCGCCGGCCGTGACGGTCGACCCGACCACCCGGCAGATCGAGGTCGACGTCCCGCACGCCGACTGGAACCCGGGGACGAGCACGGTTCGCTTCGCGATGGGCGTCGGGCTGTGGGACAGCTCGACGGGGACCTACCTGCTGCCGCAGGCCACCGCCAGCGCGACCGAGCCGGGCGGCGGCGGGACGGCATCGAATCCGCCGGCGTTCTTCAACGTCGCGTTCCGGACGAATAGCCAGGAGCCGCTGCCGTCGGTGACGGCGGGGTCGGGCTCGATCATCGATCCACGCTGGTGGCGCGACGAGGCTCAGGGGACGGCGCTCGCGACCGGGGACATCTCGCAGTTCTACGCCAACGTCAGCTTCGCGAAGCTCTCGCGGAAGGTCACCGACAACTCGCAGATCCCCACCACCGGCACGTTCGACCGGATCCTCGCGAGCCACTTCGAGCCCGCGCAGGGAGCCAACTTCTCCAGCGAGTGCGGCCTGCAAGGCTCGTCGAACCCCGCCTCGTGCACGCCGGAGTACACCGGACAGCTGCAGCCCTACGCGATCTACGTTCCAACCGGTCCCACGCCGCCCGGCGGCTGGGGGCTGACGCTGCTGCTCCACTCGCTGTCGGCCAACTACAACCAGTACATGGGCAGCCGCAACCAGTCGCAATTCGCCAACCGAGCGGTGCCCTCGATCGTCATCACCCCGGAGGCGCGTGGGCCCGACCAGTTCTACCAGGGGCTCGGCGGGGCGGACGTGTTCGAGGTCTGGGCCGCGGTCGCGCGCCTCTACCAGCTCGATCCCGCTTACACCGACGTCACCGGCTACTCGATGGGCGGGATGGGGACGTTCAAGCTCGGATCGCAGTTCCCCGACCTATTCGCGCGCGCGCAGCCCACCGTCGGTTACGAGCCGAACACCGACGTGCTCGCTTCGATGCGCAACCTGCCCGTGCTGATGTGGAACGTGACAGCCGACGAGCTTGTGAACGCCACCGACTACACCCAGACCGCGATGAAGCTCGCCAACCTCGGCTATCGCTACGAGCTCGACGTGTACCAGCCGTGCGCGAACACGCTGTGCTCGGCGCTCTTCCCCAACCACCTCCAGCTCGCGATCAACGACCAGTTCGCTCCCGCGGCGGCGTTCCTCGGCAGCGCGACGGTTAACTACAACCCCGCCCACGTCACCTACGCCGTCGACGGCGCCCGCAACTACGCGCAGTACGGGATGAACGGGGATCACGCCTACTGGGTATCCGGCCTGACGCTGCGCAGCCAGTCGAACACGAGCTCCAACGGCGATCCGATCGGCCAGTTCGACGCGGTTTCGCACGGGTTCGGCGTCGGCGACCCGACGGCATCGGGCGTCCAGGGCCCGACCCCGGGGACCCTCTCCGGTGGAAACATGGGCAACCTCCAGTACGCGGCGTTCACCCAGACCTGGGGCTCGGTGCCGAGCGCCACGCGCGCGGACGCGATCGACGTCAACGCCACGAACATCGCGACCGCCTCGATCGATGTCCAGCGCGCCGGCGTCGACTGCAACGTCAAGCTGAACATCACCACCGACGGCCCGGTCACGGTGACGCTGCCCGGCTGCAACCGGGTCGTCCAGGCCGGCTGAGGCGCTACTGGAAGATCTCGGTGGTGCAGTCCCCGCCCGGGAGATGAATCTCGTGCGGGCGGGCGCCGTCCGACTGCTCGTGGAAGTCGACGAAGAAGTCGGGATCGAGTGCGTAGCTGCCGTCGGGCTGGCGGTCGAGCTTCGTCAGCCAGCCGCGTAGCTCGGGATAGAACTGGTTGTCCCACGTCGAGAACAGCGAGTTCGAGACGTAAACCCGGTCGCCGTCGAGCGAGTTCTGGAGCATCTGCGGACCGCCGGTCAACGGTCCTCTGGCCCTCGGATGGCCGCCGTCGCGGCCGAGCAGCCCGCCGAGATGCACCTGCGAGCGCAGTACGGGATCGCGCGGGTCCGACACGTCGTAGTGGCGGAGGTCGCCGTGCAGCCAGTTCGAGAGGAACAGGTCGCGATCGTCGAGCGACAGCACCAGGTCGGTGATCAGACCGGGCACACCGCCCTCCAGTGGCCAGCCCTCGAGTTCCTCGTTGGGGATGTCGATCACCTTCTCCGCTGCCCAGCTGCCGTTGTCACGGTGAAAGCGGATGATGTTGCTCGACAGGGTCGCGCCGACGAACCCCTGGGCCGAGTCGGGGTCGTGCTGCCAGCGGATCTCGAGCGGGATCAGCCCGTCGTCGCCGAGGTCGATCGTCTGTACCACGGCCTGGCGCTCGAGGTCCCAGAAGTGCAAGCGCCGGCCGTACTTGCCCTTAGCGACATCGGCCGGGTTGAAGCCGTCGAGGAACGTGTTCGGGGCGCCCCATTCGCTGGAGACCAGCGTGTTCTGGCGCGGCTGGTACCAGAAGTCATACATGAACTCCTGGCCGTTCTTCTCGCGGTCCCATCGGCCCGCCACTGAGAAGTCGCGTGCGTCGAGCACTGCGAACCCTCCCGGGACGTTTCCCTCGGCGTCGCCGAGCATCGACACCGTGACGATGTCGCCGGGCATGCAGTGCACAGTGTGCGGCACGCTCAGACCGATCTTCTGCTTGATCTCCTCGCCCTCGATCACATCCTTGATCCGCGGAGCGCGCGGATCAGAGATGTCGAGGATGTGGATCCGTGAGGAGCGCATACCGGGAACGATCAGCGTGTCGCGCCGCAGCTCCGAGTGGCACGCCGAGGAGCACGCGTTCCAGCCGAAGTGGTGCAGCTCGTCCCCGACCCCCGGCATCTCCGTCCGGTGCACGATCTCGCCATAGCGGCTTGATTCGGGATCGACGTCGACGACCGCGAGGAAGTCCGGCCGGTCGATCCCGGTGCCCTCGTACAGCGCCGCGATGTAGACGAACTTCTCCGGCGGCTGTTGGCGGGCAACCTCCGGTGAGGCGTATCCAGGCCCCGCGTGCTGGTGCTCTGAGGGCTCCTCGGCCATCGAGACCTGCAGAATTGCACACCCCGTGCCCGCGCACCAGCCAACTTTCGATCTTCAGAGTCACTCCCGCTACTCGGACGGAGCACTCTCTCCGGCGGAGGTCGTCGACGCGGCCGCCGCCGCTGGCGTGGAGCTGCTGTCGCTGACCGACCACGACACGGTCGACGGGGTACGCGAGGCCGCGGCGGCCGCGGGTCAGGCCGGCATCCGGCTGGCGACGGGCGTCGAGATCTCCGCGCTTGACCGGACCAGCGCCGACCTCCACATCCTCGGCTACCTGATCGATGATCGCGACCCGGAGTTGCTCGAGCGCCTCGAGGGCTTCCGCGCAGACCGCGAGCGGCGGACGGAGGCGATGGTTACCGCGCTGAGGGAGCTCGGCTTCGAGATCGACGTCCAGCCACTGGAGCGGCGGGTCGCCGAGGGCAAGCCGATCGGCCGCCCGCA
>DATKFF010000306.1:0-3003 GCA_035511595.1 Solirubrobacteraceae bacterium
GCTGGCCGGAGCGCTGGCAGCGCTGTCGACCGCAACCGAGCCCGAGGCGGTGATCCTGATCGCGGTGTGCGCTGTCTCGGCAGGGGTCGAGTTGCGCCGGCGAGGCTGGCGCGACCGGACGGCACAGCGGAGCCTCGCGGCTCCGCTGCTGGCGCCGCTGGGGCTGATCGCGGTAGGCGCGTTCTTCTGGGTGTGGACCGGGACGCCGTTCGCGAACTGGATCGCCCAGCACGATGGTTGGAAGGAGCGCAGCGACCCGCTGGCGCTCGTCCACCTGACGACGCGGCTGGCGGGCGAGATCTCGTTCTCGCACTTCAACCATCCGACGATCAACCTCAACCTCGTGATCGGGCTGCTCGGCGCGGTCGTGTTGGTCGTGCTGCTGGTCCTGTTGTTGAAGGCGCGGCGAACGGTCTCGATCGAGGCGCTCGTGTGGACGCTCGGGATCAGCCTGATCGCCGCCACCGCCGAGTACACCCCGCCGAACCCGCGGCTGCTGATCACCGCCTTCCCGGCCGTGATCGTGCCCGCCTACTTTTTGAGGCGCAGGGGGTTCTCGGTGCTGCTCGTGGCAAACGGGGTGCTGCTGGCGGGGCTGAGCGCGCTGACGTTCGTCGGGGTGACCCTGCGCCCGTAGCGCGTCAGCGCGAGTACAGCGTCACCGCGACGGCGCCGTGGAAGCCGAAGCTGGCGATCCGCGAGTGCGGATAGCCGGCCTGCAGCCCCGCCTCGAGCGTGATGAAGCGCAGATAGTTGCCCTGTGAGACGGCCGGTCCGCCGACGCGACCCTCGTGGCTTGAGACGAGCCACACGCGCCGGCACTGCGACGGGAGCCGCGCCAGTTGGCCGGCCGACAGCGAGGTGTAGTCCTCGACATACGGGCGCACCCGGCCCCAGCGCAGGGTCGGCAGGATCGGCCGCGGGGCTCGCGCCGGCGCACGGAGGTAGTACTGGAACGGCATCCGGTTGTCGCGCGGGTAGAACGCGACGCAGTCCCCGGGGCGCGCGTTCGTCATCACGTACGCGGTCGCCGCTCGCCAGTTCTCCGGCGAGACGCCGTAGGCGGGCGCGAGCTGCAGCGCCCGCAGCGTTAGCAGCGTTCCGAGCATCGCGAGCGCCAGCAGGCGGGGCACCGGTCGGGCGGCGACCACCCAACCCAGCAGCAACGCGACCGCGGGGAGCGAGACGAGCATGTAGCGCGCCTGGAAGACCGACTGCCCGACGGTCGATTCGAGCAGCGCCGCCGCGAGTGGCACGAGCAGCCAGGCGAACGCCAACCCGGGCGCCGCCATCAGCGCGCCGCGGCCCGTGCGCAGCAGCCACAGCATCCGGCCGAGGCCCGCCGCCAGCACGACCAGGGTCAGAATCGCGAGCGTTGTCCCGGTCGATGTGTAGAAGCTCGGCTGAAGCCCGGAGGACGTCAGCGCCTGGAGCACCTGGTTGGCGATCCGCAGACTTGGCTTCGGCACCCAGAAGAGCTGCCCGGAGCCGCGCTCGCCGGCGAGCACCGCCAACGGCACGCAGCAGAGCGCGGTGACGGCCACCGCGGAGAGCACCGCTCGCGCGCGGTGCCGGTACCAGAGCAGCACGAGCAGCTGTGCGGGGACGACGAGCACGGCCTCGAGCCCGGCATACACGGCCGCCGTGCCGAGCGCGACGTACGCGAGCCACGCCCGCCATCCTCCGCGGCCCTCGAGGACCGCCAACAACGCCAGGAACGACGCCGCGATCAGCGCCACCATCGGCGCGTAGCCGCGCGCGTCCTGTCCCCAGTAGACGAGCGACAGACTGACCGCGCTCAACAACCCGGCGGCAAGCGCCGTGCGACGGTCGAACAGACGCAGCGCGAGCACAGCGACGAGCCCGGACGTCGCCGCGGCCGCGAGCGCCGACGGCAGCCGGATCACGAAAGCTCCGCTCCCGAACAGTCCGATCAGGACGTGCTGGACCGCGTAATAGCCGAGCATGTTGCCGCCGTCGTGGGCGAGCGCGACGCCGAAGGCGCCGCCGTGCTGGCTCGCGATCGCGACGGTCGCGGACTCGTCGAGCCACAGGCTTCGCGCCGTGAGCTGGTAGAGGGACAAGGCCAGCGCGAGCACCGCCGGGCCCGCGACCACGAGCACCTCCCCCAGGCGCTCCCGGCGCCGACGACCGTCCCCGGCGGGCGGGGCGTCCGGGACCGCCGGCGCGATCAGCGTCGCGGCGGCGTCCGGGGTTGCGTCGGTCGTGGCCATCGGCTCAGGGCTCCGCGAGGACCGACCGGGTGCCGCCGAGGCCGTCCTTGAACTCGGCTCTCCGGAAGCGCTGGTCCTTGCGCGTCCACGCGTACCAGGCGAGCGCGGCCGCCGTGATCCACAGCGCCGCGACGATCGGTGAGCTGCCCAGCGGCAGAGCCAGGATTCCGTCCGGCTTGACGAGGAACGAGCCGATGATTACCGCGGCGATCAGCGCGCGGGAGCGCTGCGCCGGCCGCCACGCGGCGACCAGCACGAGGGCCCATGACAGGTACCACGGCCACATCGCCGGGCCGCCGAGCGCGAACGCCGCCAGCGCCAGCCCCAGGTATTGCGGTATGCGCTCGGTAGTCGTCTTGCGGAGCAGCGCGAGGGCGACCAGCACCGTCGCCGCGAACGCCACCACCCGCACGACCGACTCGAGCCCTCTGAACGTGACCGACGCGCCGACGTCGCGCAGCAGCGAGGCGAGCGTCCAGCTCAGGTCTGTCGCCGGCGTGATCGCGAGCCGCACGCGGGCGGGCGTCGCGAACAGCGCGCCCGAGATCCACCCGGTCCCGAAGCCGGTGATGATCGTGACCGCCGCGGCGACGCCCACCGCGACAGCGGACACCTTCGCGCAGCGCGTGACCCGCGTCCGCCAATCCGGGACGCCGCGGACCCACGCGAACCCGACGAAGATCGCGGCCGCGATCGCTGGCACCTTGATCGTGGCGGCGAGCGTGCACACGGCGACCGCCCACACCGGCCGCCCTTCGAGCGCGAGCGT
>DATKFF010000307.1:0-2546 GCA_035511595.1 Solirubrobacteraceae bacterium
GTTGGGGAAGCCCGACTGCCGCGTTGACCGGCACACGCCGCCGCGGCTGGCCCGCCAATCGGCTCTGCGACAATCAGCCGGATGCGCGTTGCCTCCCTTTCGACGGACGATCGGCTCCTGGCGCGACTGCAGGCGCCGCCACAGCTGGGCGACGGTGTCGAGTCGCTTGAGTACTGGCGAGAGCGAAGCCAGCGGTTGCCGTGGTACAGGTTTCGCGCACGGCGAGAGGCCGTGCGAATGACACTCCGGTGGGAGCACCGTGTTCGTCGCGCGCTCGTCTCACAGCCTGGTGTGAGGGTCGCTGCGCGCCTATCTGCGGGTCTGCTCGTCGCGCGAATTCGCGTGCACCGCTGGGGTCGACGGGCCGCAATCGCTTTGACGGCAGCGGTCTGCGTCGCCGTCCTGTCCGCTCCATTGGTTGCGGCAGCAGCGGTGCTGATCCACGTCCTATAGGCCGCGGAACAGCGCCTCGTCAGCTCGGGGCCGAGACGCTCGTGCGACGGCGAACGGGCCTCGGCTTGAACACCCGATTTTCTCCACAACCGCTCGGCGGCGAGGTAGCGTTGCCTCGTGGACACTCCTCCGCCTCCTCCCGATGGAGATCCCGAACGTCTGCCCCCATCGCCGCTTGACGCGCCGCAGCCTCCCGCGCAGATGCCCGCCACCGGCGGCTTGGTGGCGTCCGAGGTCGCAGTAGCTGACTCGTCTGGTCCATCGTCGCCTAGTTACCCGGCCACTTTTGAGATCGCCTACCCGTCGGACCTCAACCGCTGGCTGCCGCTCGTCAAGTGGTTGCTGGCCATCCCGCACTACATCGCTCTGTTCTTTGTGGGTATCGGCGCCTTCTTCGTCCTGGTCTACGCGTTCTTCGTGGTCCTGTTCACCGGGCGGTGGCCGCGGGGCGCGTTCGACTACGTGGTCGGAGCGGTCCGGTGGTACTTCCGGGTGCTGGCGTATTTCCACCTGATGACCGATGCGTACCCGCCGTTCTCGTTGGCTGACGATCCCGGCTACCCGCTTCGGCTGACGGTCGAGTACCCGGAGCACATCGCCAACTGGCGGCCGCTCGTGCAGTGGCTGCTAGCGATTCCCTACCTATGGATCGCCGGAGTGCTGTATTGGCTGACCGGCCTCATGACGATCGTCGCCTTCTTTACGGTGCTCTTCACCAAACGGATCCCGCGAGGAGTGTTCGAGTTGATGGTGCCCGGCATGCGCTGGACCCTCCGCGGCGACGCGTACGCCTATTTCATGGTGGACCGCTACCCGCCGTTCGTCTGGGGATAGCCGGGGCGCGGCTGTTCAGCGCCGCGGTTTCCTGCGGAGGGGATTCCCCCAAATGTCGGTGACAGCCTCTCGCCTGGTCGTTGACTGCGGCGATTCCTGCTGAAGCTCTGCATCCGGACTTAGTTCCGGGGCCGACCAAAACGCCACCGTTGCGGGATTGATATAGACCTCTCCCCGACCGCCTTGACCGGTTAGGCGAAACGGGAGGCCGCGGGCGGCGGCGAAAGCCTCGGCAACTTGACCCGGATCTTCCGCCACCTCCAGCCGCAGATGCTCGCCGGCGAAGTAGATATCAGTCGGCACGCCGTGAGTGTCGCATCGATCGACGCCGCAAGGCGCGAGCCGCCGCCGCCGTTGCTCGGCTAGAGAGCGCTCGCTGCGGGTCGGTTGGCGGTCCGGGGGATCGCCGCGGGGTGCGCGGACAAGCAGGCTCACAAAGGCGACAGACTCACATGGACATCGAGCCGAACCCTGATCAGACGGCCCACGCGGTTTCGACGCCAAGCCGCCGGGCGGCTGAGCGGCTCGCGCGATGCAAGACCGGTGGAAGATGCGACGAACAGGCCCTCGAGGGTGAGCGTTTCTGCGCCGTGCACCTCGAGCAGCTCCGCCGGATCCGCGTCGAGTTCGAAGCCGAGAGCAAGCTGAAGGGTCGCCGGGCGGTCAAGCCCACATGTCGGACGCCGGGCTGTACCAACCCGACGGTCCTGCCAAACCCGCTTTGCTCCGAGTGCGCCGAGCGCACGGTCGACGAACTGGCGGCCTGAGCCTGCGAGCGGAGCAGGGCGGGTATACCGCACGGCTGGCATCGCGGTAGGCCACGGCCGACGAGCAGACCGTGTGCCGGGTGCGCGTGCTCGCGCCGCTCTGGCTTGGAATGTGGCATCCCCTCACCTCCTTGGTGGGGAGATGAATCGTCAGGCCTTACGCCTGCCTCACTCGCGGCTTGGAGTTGCCTCCCTCAGGGGGAACACGGCCGGCCCCGTGTTTGACGGTCAGTGCCCCAGAGCCGCGGGGTCGGCATATGCGCGCGGCTGGAGCAGCTGCTCTTTGAGTTGATGTCGGGATTTGACCCCGAGCTTGCGGAACGCTTTGCGTAGGTGGTAATCGACTGTGCAGGGGCTGATGAACAGCTGCGCGGCGATCTGCTGATTCGTGGCACCGCCTGAGGCGAGGCGCGAGATCTGTGCTTCCTGGGGGGTCAGGTCGTCGCGGGTCTCGACGGTCCGTTTGCGGGCGTGCTCGCCGGTCGCTTCGAG
>DATKFF010000308.1:0-3428 GCA_035511595.1 Solirubrobacteraceae bacterium
CAGGCTCCGCGGGTACCAGGTCGCGGTGATCCGCCCGATCCCAGAACGCTGCGCGGCGAGACAGGCGGTTGGCGAAGCAGGGCTGCCGCAGGTGACGACAAGAGATCCGCAGCGAGCGGCGGTCAGGCACGGGTCCCGGACCTCCTCAGGCTGTTGGGGTGCTTCTAGGACACTTGGTGCCGATAGCGGTAACGCTGACTGATCCGTACACCGCCGGCGCTCGGTACGCGCATCGTGTATCTGTGCTCTGCGAGCGTGAGCGGTTCCCGCCACACGGTCCGCGGCTACGCCCTGCACGTGCCCATCCGAGAGCTCGTCGATTGGCGCGCCAGCGACGCCACGTTCGGGCCATCGGGTGGAGGGAAGGAGAGGGCAGGCGGCGCGGCCGAGTCGCGCGGGGGAGTCACTGAATCGACTCGCCGGCGCGACTCTGGCCGCATGGACCGCGGCGATTAGGGCAACGTCGCGGCTGCCGGCCGCGACGCGGTTGCTCAGCTTGCTATCCGCCGAATCCGCTGCTTGCGATGTAGGCGCCCGCCGCGCCGTTCGGATGGATCAGCAGCGCCGGGATCTGGCACGTCGCCGGCAGCGTGAGCCGTGCGCTGATGTGCGCGTTGCCGGTGGTCGAGATCGGGACCGGAGCGGTCGTGGCGACGGGCGTGGAATTGCCGGCGCAATAGAGCGAGGCGTCCACCGTCGTAACCGGACCGGCGGTTCCAGTGAACGGCGCGGTCGGAATCACGAGCCCTCGAATGCTCACGTCCAAGCGGCCGTTATCACGAAGCGAGGCCTCGCCGAAGCGAAGCACCCAAGGAACGCCACCCGCCGCCGCGCCGAGCAGCGTCGGGTCGCTCGGAACGCTCGGCGCCAGCGACGTATCTAACAGAGAGCGACCGGCATGCTCTCCATGCCCTCGACCCGGGTTTCCCTGGTCCCCTAGCGCGCTCACCGCCATCGTCGCCGACCCTGCAAGGGCAGCGGCTGTAAGCAACGCCACGGCTGTCCGCCTCGATACGTACATCCAAAACCTCCGTCCGTCAACGTGGAGCGCGGCCGGCCGAACCGCGCCAGGACTCTCACCACCAAGGACGCCCGCACGCGGCGATGCCTTCCCCGCTCGGAGCAGACGCACGCCACCGGCGCTCACGAGAATCGTGCAGCTCGAACTATCTGCCGGCACCTCCGAACCTGGTAGTCGACTGAAGCGAGGAGCGCGTTGAGACCATCGACAACCACCCGGGACGCAACCGCGGCAAAGTCCCTCCCCCGGCGATGAAGGCCGACGCCCGTGTTCGCGGTTTGGCAGCTCGCTTCGGGGCGCTCGCGTTCAACGGAAAGCGCAAGCTCGCCGCCGGGTTCACGCCGGCGTCGTTCGCCTCGCCGACCCCCTCAGCCCGCCCACCGGCACGGCTGGCGCTCTCGGCGGCGAAGAGGTCGAAGAGGGTCTATCCTTTGATCGTTGGGCAGCACGAACGAATGTCGAGAGTCACAACTGGATGGTCGTGACGTCGGGGCTTATTTAGATGGGCAGCGCATTGGGGGCAAGCGTCGTTACGACGCTAGCGGTTGTGCTCGGGCTGGCCGGCGCGGCCAAGTTGCGGCAACCCGGGAGCGGCTCGGGCGCACTCGCGCGGATGGGTGCAGCTCGAGCATTAGCGGCGGTGCGTGGGCTGTCGGCTGCGGAACTGGCTCTTGCCTCGCTCGCGCTGTTCGCCCCGGCTCGGATCTCGGGCTTCGTCCTGGCGGCGGTGTTCGCGGCGTTTGCCATGACGCACGCGCTCGCGTGGGGGTCCGGTAGCGTCGACTGCGGTTGCTTTGGTGAGCACGCCGGCGCGCCGGCGTCCCCTCGCCGCGCGGTGCTGCTCACGAGCGGAGCCGCTGGCCTCGCTGCCGGGATCGGAGTAGCGGGAGCGCCCAGCCTCGCGGGTCTCGCGTCTCGCCGACCGGCGGCAGCTCTGTCGGTAGCGCTTGCGGCGTCGCTCGGCGCCCTCTGCTGGCGGCTCGTGTTCACCGGCGGTTCGATCCGGCCGGCTGTGGCCGGGGATCGGCTAGTCGCCTTGTCGGCGCTGTTCCTCGAGCGGCGATTCTCGCGCCGAACCATGCTCGTGCGAATCGCGGTCGCCGGATCCGCCCTCTGTGTTGCGCCACTCCGCTACCTGCTGTATCCCGGTACTGCACTTGCGCAGATCTCGCCGGGAGACTGTTCCAGTGGGGAGTGCACGGATGGATTCACGGCGTTCTGCTGCCAAATCAACCGCGGCTTGAACAGTTGCCCGACTGGCACATACCCAGGCGGCTGGTGGATGTGCACTGACTACACGGGCGGTTTGCTCTGTGCTCCGCAAGGGGTCCGATACTACGTCGATTGCAATGCGTTACCCGGCTCCGAATTTCCCGGTGGCTGCCGGTGCGCGAACGGCAGCTGTGATTACCAGCGTGTCGCGTGCAATATCTTCCGGTACGGCCAGTGCAACACGCAGGTGGGCGGGGTTACCGCGGTCGTCTGCCGGATGGTCGTGTGCGAGAACCCCGGCTCGATCCCGGGGCTCAACTGTGGCTATTCGGTTGCCGTGGACGATTCGGTCTGCGGGCAAGACACGCCGTGCCTGACGCCAGAGGCCGTCGAGCTGCCCGGCGCGGGAGGAGTGTAGGTACGGTGAGTGCAGCCGCTGTTGTGATGATCGTGGAGGGTGTACTGCTCGGTGTCGCGATCTTGTTCGTTGTCGCGCTGCTCCGCAGCCATGCGGAGATCCTCCGCAGACTCACAGCGATCGAGGAGGGCATACCCCCAGTCCGGCGCGCCTCCCGGCCGGGATCGACCGGCGGGCCCGCGGCCGCCCCCGAGGTCTGGGCGCGCGACATCGTCGGCGAGACCCTCGCAGGAGATACGGTTAAGCTTGCGTTCGGGGTGGGCTTGCCGCCCACCCTGTTGGCGTTTCTCGGCAGCGGCTGCGCTGCCTGCGGACCGCTCTGGGACGGACTTCGCGACGGCGCGCGCGGACCGGCCGGAGCACGAGTTGTGGTCGTCACGAAGGGGCCAGAGGACGAGAGCTTGGTGCGGTTGCGATCGCTGGCTCCGGCGCGCGCCGAAGTCGTGATGTCGACCGCGGCTTGGCAAGACTTTGAGGTCCCGGCGACTCCGCATTTCGTCCTCGTTGGTAGCGACACGCGACACGTTCTCGGGCGCGGAAGCGCCACCAGCTGGGCGCAGATCAGCACGCTGCTCGCGGACGCCGAGGCGGACAGCTCGCTGCAGCGGGCGCGCTCATCCTCAGACCGCGCCGAACGCGCCGACCAGGCGCTCGCCGGGGCAGGGATCACAGCCGGCCACCCCAGTCTCTATCCATCTCGCTCCTCCGGGGACCCCAAATCGGAGCCCGGTGGAGCCGGCAATCAAGGGAGCGGACGCTGACTGCCGTCGGGTTCGC
>DATKFF010000309.1:0-4704 GCA_035511595.1 Solirubrobacteraceae bacterium
GGTCCTCGACGACGCCGCCGACCTGAGCGGCATCGACATCGCGCTGTTCTCCGCGGGGGCGAGCACCTCGCGCCAGTGGGCATCGAAGTTCGTCGACGCGGGCGCCGTCGTCGTCGACAACTCGTCGGCGTTTCGCCGCGATCCCGACGTCCCGCTGGTCGTCTCCGAGGTCAACCCGGACGCGCTCGACGGCCACCGCGGGCTGATCGCCAACCCGAACTGCTCGACGATGGCGATGCTGGTCGCGCTCGCGCCGATCCACCGCGCGGTCGGGATCGAGCGGCTGGTGGTCGCCACCTACCAGTCGGTGTCGGGCACCGGCAAGAAGGCGATCGACGAGCTCGAGGCGCAGACGCAGGCCAGCCTCGTCGGAGCGGCCATGCCCGACCCCGAGGTGTACCCGCAGCCGATCGCGTTCAACGTGATCGGGGCCGCGGGGTCGTTCGCCGACGGCGACGACCACACCGACGAGGAGCGCAAGATGATGTTCGAGACGCGCAAGATCCTCGACGACGAGTCGATCGGGATCGCGGTCACCTGCGTCCGCGTCCCGGTGCGGGTCTCGCACTCGCTGGCGGTCAACGTCCAGACCCGCGAGCCGCTGTCGGCGCAGCAGGCGACCGAACTGCTCGCCTCGAGCCCGGGGCTCGCCGTCGAGGCCGTGCCGACGCCGCTGCGGGCAGCGGGGCGCGACGACGTGTTGGTCGGGCGGATCCGCCGCGACGAGTCGCACCCGCGCGCGCTCGGGCTGTGGGTCGTGGGCGACAACCTCCGCAAGGGCGCCGCCACCAACGCGGTGCAGATCGCCGAGCTCCTGCTGCAGCGCGGCCTCGTCCGCGCGCCCGCGCAGGCTGGTGCTCGCGCGGCGTCCTGACTAACCGAGCGCCCGCAGCTCGCGGCGGGTCCTGACGCCAAGCTTGCGGTAGATCCTCCGCGCGTGGGTGCGGACGGTCTCGATGCTGACGTGGAGGTCGTGGGCGATCTCGGCGTTCGAGCGCCCGCTGCGCAGCAGCTCCATCACCTCGGCCTCGCGGGGCGTGAGGATCTCGGGCCCCAGCGCCGGCGGCCCCGCTGGTTGGGCAGGCGGCAGCACGTGCAGCCCGCGTGAGGCGAGGTGGATCGCGTGAAGCACGTCGCGTGCCTCGCTGTTCTTCGACAGGCACGCCGTCGCCCCGAACGCCAGCATCTGGCGGGACTCCGGGGCGGTCGGCCGGTTTGCGAGCACGACCAGCTTCGTATTCGGGAACTGGCGGTGCAGATCGCGCAGCTCCGCGGCGCTGGCCAGCGAGCCGAAGTTGACCAGTGCGACGTCGGGCTGGTGCTCGGTCAGCGCCGAGGTCAGCTGCTCGTGCTCGATCCCGGAGGCGACCAGCTCCAGGTTGTCGTCCTCGTCGACCAGCACGCGCAGCCCGCGGGAGACGATGTCCTCGAACTGGGCGACTGCGACGCGTACGGGGGCGTGGGTGATCATCGTGGTGGGGCGTCGCCGCTCATACGGACAATATCGGCATTTCCGGCGGAAGGGTGAAGCGGGCGTCACCCTTTTGTCACCCCTCTAGTCCCCCCAATTTCACCCGGCGCAGGGGACGACGCGAGCGGCTCGCTGCGCGACTATGCCGTCAGCTTGTTGCGGGAGGTTGGGAGGCCTCTCAAAGACTTCCAAGCGGGACGATCACAGGGGTACGAGACGAGAGCGAGGCGAAAGCCTCGCTTTTGTCGTTAAGGGGCTGGATCCTCGGAGCCATCGCCCACCGCGTCGGTGGTGCCCGGCGACGCCGGCTCCTCCGGCGGGGGGATCGAGGCCTTCAGCCGCTGTTGCGCCGCGTCGATCCGCTCACCGGCGTCAGGCTCGGGGCTGGCCGGCGCCGGCGCGGGCGCCTTGGCAGCGCCGCGACCCCTCCCGAGCAGCCGCCGCAGCACCTACGCCGCGGCGACGACCGAGGTCGACCAGTCGATCACCGACGTCGGGCGGACGATGTGCTTGCTCATCCCGAGCTCCTTGGGGGAGAGCCCGAGCGCCAGCCCGACGAGCTGCGGCAGGTGGAGCACCGGCAGCCCGAGGTCACGCCCGACGGCCTTGGCCGCGGCCGGCTGCTGCAGATCCAGGTTCAGGTGGCACAGGGGGCACGGGACGACGAGGCAGTCGGCGTCCGCGTCGATCGCGTCGCCGAGATGGCGACCGGCCTGCTCAAGCGACTTCTCCTTGTTCATCGTGATGATCGGGAAGCCGCAGCACTTGTACACGCCCGCGTAGTCGATCACGGTGCCTCCGAGCGCCTCGATCACGCGATGCAGGTAGCGATCACGGGGATGCTCGTCGTCGATCCCGAGGCGGGTGACCGGCCGCACGATGTAGCAGCCGTAGAACGGCCCCACCTTCAGGTCGGTCAGCGGCCGCTTGACGCGGCTGCGCAGCTCGTCGAGCCCGATGTCCTCGACCAGCAGCCAGAGGAAGTTCTTGTTGGTGATCCCCTTCTCGTAGCGCAGCCCCTCGGCGCTCAGGTTGCCGTTGACCTGCTCGCGGTACTCGGTGTTGGCGTCGAGCCGCTGCTGGCATTCGGACTGCGCCCCCTGGCAGGTCGAGCAGATGTTCATCATCAGCTCGCCGTCGGTCTGCTGGGCGAGCGCGAACGTGCGCGCGTTGAGCGAGTCGGCCAGCTCCTGGTTGTGCTCTGCGATCACGCCGGCGCCGCAGCATGCGGCGCGGTCGAGCTCGATCAGCTCGATGTCGAGCAGCGGCGCGACCTTCGCCATCGAGCCGTGCAGCTCCGGGGTGAAGCCGCGGCTCACGCACCCGGGCCAGTAGGCGACCTTCATGGTTTGTCCTCCTCGGGCGCCTGCTCGGGCCCGTCCTCGTAGCCGACGACGTACAGGTTCAACTCGACTCGCTGCTCGCGACCCTCGACCTCGTCGAACAGGTCCTTGACTTCCTTGGGCGCCTTGTGAGGATGGCCGAACGCGGTCCGCGGGGTCATCTTTCCGCGCGTGAGCGCCTTGGCCGCGGTCGGCAGCGCGCTGATCAGCTCCGGCACGGCGCGCGGATGGAACTTGCCGCCGTAGGAGTCGGGCAGCAGATCCGCCTCGTTGAGCAGTCCGTTCCTGCGGATGTTCTTGACGAACGCGTGCTCGTGGCGGTAGCCGTTATTGCGGTCGTTGATGTCGTAATCGTCTCCCGCCTTGCGCCGCAGCCGCATGATCTGGCTCATCGGGTCGACGCCCTTGGGGCACGCGTCGATGCAGTTGAAGCAGTGGGTGCAGTCGTAGATCCCGTGCTGGTCCTGCGACAGGTCGTTGAGCCGCTCCAGCGGCTCGGCGTCACGCGGGTCGCCGACGAACCGGTACGCCTTCGAGAGCGCCGCCGGCCCGATGAACAGCGGGTCGACCTCCATCGACAGGCAATCCGAGACGCACGCCCCGCACTGGATGCAGGCCATCGTCTGGGTCACGTCGACCATGTTGTCGTGCGGAACGATGTACTCGCGCTCGGGAATCGGCTGCTTGTTGATCAGCCACGGCGTGACCCGCTCGATCTTCTTCCAGTGAACCGCGTCCATGTCGACGATCAGGTCACGGATGACGGGCATGTTGCCCATCGGCTCGACGGAGATCACCGAGTTGCCCTCGGGCGCCCCCTCGCGGGCGCCGCCCGCGCGCTCGGCGGCCTCCTCCAGGTGGGTGTTGCAGGCCAGCCCGGGCTTGCCGTTCATCCGCACCCCGCACGAGCCGCAGATCGCCTGCTGGCAGGAGCAGCGGATCCCGATCGAGCCGTCCTCGTCGTCCTTGATCTGGAGGATCGCGTCGAGCACCGACTGCTTGGGACCCATGTCGACGGTGTGGTCCTCCCAGTAGGCGGCGTCGCCCGATTGGGGGTCGTAACGGCGGATCCTCAGCGTGTACTCGGGCATCGCCTAATACGTCCTTTCCTCGGGCTGCCAGCGGGTGATCGTCACCGGCGAATAGCTGATCTTGGGAAGCTCGCTGCCGTTCACCGTGACGTCGATGTGCTTGAGCCACTGCTGGTCGTTGCGCTCCGGGAAGTCCGTGCGGAACTGGGCGCCCCGGGACTCCGTGCGCTCCTGCGCCGCGACCACGGTCGCCTCCGCGCAGTCGAGCATGTACCCGAGCTCGATCGCGCCGATCACATCCTGGTTGAAGATCGTTCCTCGGTCGTCGACCGGGGCCTTGGCGGCCTCCTCCCTCAGGCGCAGCACGATCTCCAGCGCCTTGGCCAGACCATCGGCGTCGCGGAACACCGCGACGTACTGGTTCATCGTCTCGCCGAGCTCGTTCTTGATCGCGCCGATCCGCCGCCCCTCCGGCGGGCGGGCGAAGATCGCGGCGATCTCCTGCTCGGCGTCAGCGATGCGGGAGGCGGGGGAGGTCGGCATCGGCATCTGGAGCCCCCGCTTGGCGGCGTGCTCTCCGGAGCGGCGCCCGAAGATCAGCGTGTCGAGCAGGGAGTTGGCCCCGAGCCGGTTGCCACCGTGGACCGACACGCACGCCACTTCCCCGGCCGCGTACAGCCCCGGGATCGAAGTCTGGCCGTCGACGTCGGTCTTGACGCCGCCCATGATGTAGTGGTCGCCCGGCCGGATGTGGATCGGCTCGCGGGTGATGTCGACGCCCGCGAAGTCCCGCCCGATGTTGACGATCTCCCTGAGCGCCTCGAGCGTCCGCTTGCGGGGCACCTTGGTGATGTCGAGC
>DATKFF010000310.1:0-3297 GCA_035511595.1 Solirubrobacteraceae bacterium
CTAACCGCAGCAGCGGATAGACAGAGCCGGTCCGGCGCGCGAGAATCGTCGCGTGCTCGGGCACGGCGCGTCGCGAAGGCAGATCGCCCGCACGCTGAATGCGGCGTACGCGGATGGGCTGCTCAGCCACGAGACGTTCACTTACCGCCTCGACCAGCTGTTCCAGAGGCGCCTGATCGATCCGGTTCGATTGATCGGCGACCTCAGCACCCGCGGCGGGCGGCCGGCGTGGTTCATCCGCGCCGCCGACACGCTTGTGCGGTGGGCTCTCGCCGAGGGCGCCGAGTCGCCGGCGGTGCTGCTGGCGCTCGACTGGACCGGGGGGCAGGACGAGCTGATCGTCGGGCGCCACCACGCTTGTGACGTCGTCCTATCTGACCCGAGCGTCTCCCGGCGCCATGCACGGCTTGTCTTCCGTGACGGCAACTGGGTGCTTCAGGACCTTGAGTCGACGAACGGCACGATGGTCAACGGCGTTCGGGTCGGGCGCTGCGCGCTTCGGCCGGGCGACCGGCTCGCGCTCGGCGACGAGGAGCTGCGGATCGACTGACCCGGGCTCGCCGCCGGCGCCCACTAGGCTTGGGTCGATGAGCGGGGATCAGTTCGCTGGTCGGGTCGCGCTCGTAACGGGCGGCAGCGGCGGGATCGGGGCTGAGCTGTGCGTCGGGCTTTCGGGTTCGGGCGCGACCGTGGCGGTCCACTACGACACCAACCGGGAGGCCGCCGAGCGGGTCGTCGCCCGGATCGCGGACGCCGGCGGACGGGCCGTCGCGCTCGGAGCCGACCTAGGTGATCCCGAAGCCCCGGACGCCCTGGTCGACAGCGTGCAGGCCGAGCTCGGGGAGGTCGATGTGCTCGCGGCCAACGCCGGACTCAACCGACCCGGCACCTACGAGCAGGTTGACGCCGCTGCGTTCGACGAGACGCTCGCGGTGAACCTGCGAGCCCCGTACCTGCTCGCGCGCCGGGTGCTTCCTGGGATGCGCGCGCGGGGATTCGGGCGGATCCTGTTCACCTCGTCCGTCGCCGCATTCACGGGCGGGATCGTCGGACCGGACTACGCGTCCTCGAAGGCCGGCCTTCACGGGCTCACTCACTTTCTGGCGTCCCGTTCGGCGCCTGACGGCGTCACGGTCAACGCGATCGCGCCGGCGCTGATCGAGGAGACCGGGATGTTCCCCCGGGATCCGGGCGATCTCGTGTCGCGCGTCCCGGTCGGCCGGCTCGGGAAGCCAGGCGAAGTGGCCGACCTCGCACTCGCGATCCTCCGGAACGGTTACGTCACCAACCAGGTGATCAGCATCAACGGCGGGATGCACCCGGGCTGAGCCCGGTCACGCGAGCTGCTGCTCGAGCGTGTCGACGATCCGCGAGGCGAGCGCCAGCGAAGAGGTGGCCGCGGGGGAGGGGGCGTTGCGCACGTGGACGGTCCGTGGGGTAGAGGAGAGGACGAAGTCGTCGATCAGCCGGCCGTCGCGCCCAACCGTCTGGGCCCTGACCCCGGCGAACGCGGGCAGCAGGTCCTCCGGGCGCACGGCCGGGACGTACCTGGCCGCCTCGGCGGCGAACGCCCGGCGGCTGGCCGCCATGTGGATCTCACGCAGCCCGGTCTGCCACCAGCGCCGAGCCATCCGCCAGCTGCCCGGCCACGCCAGCGTGTCGAGCACGTCCCTGGGGCGGACCCGCGTGAGGCGGTATGCGTCACGGGCGCCGACCAGCAGCGCGGACGGGCCGAGTAGCACCTCGCCGTCGACGTGCGGGGTCAGGTGGACGCCGAGGAACGGGAGCGCCGGATCGGGCACCGGATAGATCAGGCCGCGCACCAGCTCGCGGCGCTCGGGACGCAGGCGCAGGTAGCCGCCGCGGAACGGGACGATCCGCGGGTCAGGCGAGGCGCCGGCGCGGACCGCGAGCCGGTCCGACCACAGGCCCGCGCAGAAGACAGCTGCCGAGGCTTCGACGGCGTCGCCGTCGGGCCCGAGCAGCCGGACCGTGCCGTTCTGCTCGCGGACGCCGTCCACCTGCCATCCCAGCCGGAGCTCGCCGCCGGCCTCACGGAAGTCGTCCGCCAGGCGCTCGCAGACGGCGCGGAAATCGACGATCCCGGTGTGCGGGGAGTGGAGCGCGGCCACCCCGGTCGCGTGTGGCTCGAGCTCCCGGATCTCCTCGGCGCCGAGACGGCGGATCCCCGGGACCCCGTTCGCGCGCGCTCTGCGCTCGAGCTCGTCGAGTCCGGGGAGCTCGCTCGGGTCGGTGGCGATGATCAGCTTCCCGATCTTCCGGGCGCCGATCGCGTTGCGCTCGCAGTAGTCGTAGAGACGCGCCGCGCCTTCGACGCACAGCTGCGCCTTGAGCGACCCGGGGAGGTAGTACACGCCCGCGTGGATCACGCCGCTGTTGTGGCTGGTCTGGTGGGCGCCGACGGCCGCGGCCTGTTCGAGCACGGTGACCTTGATTTCGGGGCGGCGCGCCAGCAGCTCGCGCGCGACCGCCAGCCCGAGGATCCCCGCGCCGACGACGGTGAACTCCGAGCGCCCGCTCATCGGGCTAATCCTGTTCGATACCAGCGAGCCAGGCCGCTCCCGAGGCCGGGGCCGTCCGGGACCGCGATCCGGCCGCCGCGCGGAGCCAGCGAGTCGGCCGCGTCAACGAACAGCCCGAGCGTCGCGAGCCCGGAGGGGCGGTCCGGATCGAGTGCCGCCGCCGCGTGGAGCGCCGCCGCGATCCCGAGCGGACCGTCGAGCGTCGAGGCGAGGTACACCTGGTAGCCCGCGGCGCGGGCCCGGCGGGCCCCGTCGATCAGCCCGGTGATGCCGCCGCAGCGGGCGATCTTGAGACAGACCGCGTCGCAGACGCGGTGCTCGAGCGCGCCCGGCGACGCCGCGGTCTCGTCGATCGACAACGGCACGCTCGTGAGACCCGACAGCTCGCGGGTCTCGCTCAGGCCCGTCACCGCCTCCTCACAGAGCTCGATCCCCGCGGGCTCGAGCGCGCGCAGCGCAGCCGTCGCCTCTGCCGCCGTCCACGCCCCGTTGGCGTCGAGCCTGATCGCGACGTCGGGGCCCGCGACGGCGCGGACTGCCGCGACGCGGCCGGCGTCGTCGCCGATCCCGACCTTGACCTTCACGCACGGGAAGCCGGCCGTCTTGGCCTGGGCCGCCTCGGCCACGGCGCCGGCCCGATCGGCCGATGCGATCGTGTAGTTGACCTCGACCGGGTCGGCTGCCGCGGCGCCGAGAAGCTGCCACACCGCGCTTCCGGTGCGGTGCCCCTCGAGGTCCCAGAGTGCCATGTCGA
>DATKFF010000311.1:0-6327 GCA_035511595.1 Solirubrobacteraceae bacterium
CGTGCTGCTCGGCCTGCTGGTGATCGCGATGAAGCTCGTCCTGCACTGAGTCGCGGCGCTATCCGCCCAGCGAGTAGTGCGCGAAGAAGAAGAACCAAACTTCGGCCACGAGCATCGCTGCGGCCACCGAGACGATCGTGATGCGTTCTGGGAGGCTGAGCGGCCTTCTCACCTCGAGCGCGCGCCGCTCGCCGCTCATCGGTTTCAGCCACGGCGCCTGCTGGCGCGGCATCGTCCGGCCCAGCACCGCGTTGTAGCGGGCCGTCAGCCACGCGAGGATCCGGTAGAGAAGGAACGTCTCGAGGATCAGCACGCCGACCGTCGCGCCCACCGCCGCCATGCTGAGCTGGCCGACCGCGGTCTGGATCCGTGATCCGACCCAAAGCGCCAGCAGCGGGCCACCGGTCCACAGGTTCACGCTGGCAAGCGTCGTCAGCGTGCCGAGCACGACGCGGGCCACAGCGGAGCGCACGCGATGCGGGCGCTCGCTCGGCGCGGGCGCAATTCGATCCTGGACCAGTGGCTGGGCCATGACTAGAGGCTAGCCCTCCCCACGTGCGACGCGGGCCAGCCACAGCTCCGTGACGTACTCGACGGTGAGCGTGCCGCCGTGGCGGTCGATCACGGCTGCGACGGCGTCAAGGAGGGCGTTCCGCCTGCCATCCGCGAGCACTACGTGGTCGGAGTGGGTCTGGAGCAGCTCGAGGTATCGCTGGCTCGAGTACTCCACCGTCCAGGAGTACGAACGCAGCTCCGGCGGCTCGAATCCGGCGGCGCCACGCAGTTCACTGGTCCAGTCCCCCCACCAGGCGGGCGGCGCCTCGACGCCTGGACGCATCGGCCCCGGGCCGGCGCTCCCCGCCCCGAGCTCCGGCGCGGTCCGCGTGTAAGCATCGTCCAATTCTTCGCGCAGCGGCGAGGAGCCCCATCGAGGACGATTCCAGAAGACGGCGAGCGCGCCGCGCTCCACGAGCGCCTCGCGCGCACGCGCGTACCGAACCTCGGGCTCGACCCAGTGCCAGGCCTGCCCGGAGAACAGCAGCTTGAAGCGCCGCTGCGGGAGCCAGCGCTCGAACTCCGTCTCCTCGATCATTACGCCCTCATGGGCCGCCAGGCGACGGCGTGCGATCACCGCCATCTCGTGACTCGGCTCGAGCGCGAGGATCCGCAATCCCCGCTCGGCGAACAGGGTCGTGGCCTTGCCGGTACCCGCGCCCACTTCGAGGGCGTGATCACCCGGGCCAGCGCCCGCGAACTCGAGCACGTCGTCCACCAGCGCAGACGGATAGGACGGCCGCGCGCGGTCGTAGAGGTCGGCCACGGAGCCGAAGGCGAGCCGTCGCTCGGGGTCCACATCGTCAGTCAACCAGGAGTGCGGGGGCGTCAGCCTAGGTTCGCCAGGCCCGCGGTCTGCTCGACGGGATCGCGGTACTCACGCGCAACGTCGGCGAGGATCCTGAGCATCGTCCGGGCCGCGGGCGCGACGCCCGGTCCCGCCATCGTCGCCGCCACGACCTTTCGCGACGGGCTACGCGGCGAGAGCTCGCGGACCACGATCCGCGGATGGACCTGCGTCAGCGCGAGCCGCGGCACCAGCGCCACGCCGACGCCCGCCGCGACGAGCCCCTGGACCGTGTCGTAGTCGTCGCTCTCGAACGTCACGTTCGGCTCGAACCCGGCCGCCAGGCACAGCCGGACCACGTGGCGGGCGCACGGGCTCGACTTCGACGTCTGCACCCAATCCTGCTCACGCAGGTCGGCGAGCTTCAGTCTCGGCTTGGCGGCGAGGGGATGCTCGGCGGGGAGCGCGACGTGCATCGGATCCTCGAGCAGCGGCACCGCCCGCAGGCCGGCGCCGAGCCGCTCACCGACGCCCGGGAAATCGAACAGGAGCGCCAGGTCGAATTCGCCCGCGCGCAGCCGCGGCGAGATCTCCTCGGGCTCGCCCTCGGCCAGCGTCAGCGCGACGTCGGGGTGGCCACGGCGGAAGGTGGCAACCGCGAGCGGCATCAGCGCCGCCCCCGCCGACGGGAACGACGCGACCCGCAGCCGCCCGCCACGGACGCCGAGCACCGCGGCCAGGTCCTCCTCGGCGGCCCCGATCTGGGCGAAGATCGCCTCGGCGTGCTCGACCAGCGTGGCCCCGGCCGCGGTCGGCCTGACGCCGCGACGGTCGCGGATCACGAGCGGCGATCCGACCTCCGCCTCAAGCCGCGCGATCGCCTGCGAGACGGCTGATTGGGTGTAGCAGAGCGCCTCCGCAGCGCCCGAGAACGACCCGCGGCGTACGACCTCGCACAGGACCTGCAGCCGACCCGTGTGAAGCATTAGCGGAACTTATCAACAGCATGACCAAGTTCACTAGCCCTGATGGCAGGTGAATGGAACGCTGCTCCGAAACACAGGCACCAACGCGGCCCACAGACTGGAGCGAAGATGGCGACGAGCGCGATCATTTCCTACGACGACACTCCCAACGACCACGACGCGCTGATGCTCGGCCGCGTCCTCGCCGACGCCGGCGCCGACCTGACGCTCGCGTACGTGCGGCACACGAGGCAGACCGAGAGCGAGCGCGAGCAGCTCGAGGAACACGAGGCCGACGCGCTGCTGCAGCGCGGCGCCCGCGTCCTCGGCGACCTCGACGTCGAGCGCCGCGTGGTCGTCAGCGCCTCGACCGCCGAGGGCCTCAAGTGGCTCGCCGACCAGGAGGCGGCCGACGTGATCGTGTTCGGCTCGGACTACCGGACCGCCGCAGGGCACGTCTCTCCGCAGCACTCGACACAGGCGCTGCTCGAGGACAGTCCGGCGGCGATCGCGATCACTCCCGCGAACTACCGCAGCGAGCACGCGACCACGTTCGGACGCGTCGGCGTCCTGGCGGCACCCGGCGACGACGCCGCGATCGAGACCGCGAGAGGGCTCGCCGAGAACCTCGGCGCACGCCTGACCAGCGACGAGCCGCACGTCGACCTGCTGGTGATCGGCTCCCGTCCCGAGGCCCGCGAGGGACGCGTGATGATCACCGCACAGGCCCAGAACGCGATCGAGAACGCGACCTCGCCGGTGCTCGTTGTCCCGCGCGCCGTCACGGTGCGCCTTCCGCTCGCGATCGCAGCGGCGTAACGCCTGTCGATCCTCGCCGCCGGTCCGCTAGCGTTCAGCCGGTGCCCCGTTTCTGGCTCTGGACCCAGGCGGCGATCGTCGTCTTCGTGGTCGCCGGGATGGTGATCGCGATCACCAAGCTGGCCTGAGGCCGCGATGAGCGAGGTGTTCGCCTCGATCGTCGTGGGAACGGACGGCTCGGATACGGCGGCCAAGGCGGTCCGGCACGCGATCGGACTGGCGCTCGAGCTCGGCTCGGGCCTGAAGATCGTCAGCGCGTACGAGCCCGCCTCGGATCAGAGCCTGCGAGGCGAGCAGACGCAGGCGCCACGCGACCTGCAGTGGGCGCTCAGTCCACGCGCGGACGTGCTGGCGCTGCTCGAGCAGGCCCAGGCCGAAGCAGCGGACGCCGGGGTCGATGCGGTCGAGACGTTCGCCCGGCAGGGCGACGCCGCGGACGCGATCCTCGACGTCGCCGAGGAGCAGGACGCCGATCTGATCATCATCGGCAACAAGGGCATGACCGGCGCGAAGCGCTTCCTGTTGGGCTCCGTGCCCAACAAGGTCTCCCACCACGCGCCGTGCTCGGTGCTCATCGTCCGCACGAGCTGAGCCGCCCGGCGGGACCACTTTCGAACGTTACGGCCGCCCGGACGGGGCGATCGGCGCGGTCGCCGCGCCGGCGTCGACCAACCCGTACCCGAAGTCGGGGTTCGGCTTGGCGCCGCCAAGCGTCTGCGCCGTGGCTTCGAGGCGGGCGAGCACCTGGTCGGGCGAGGGGTGCCGGCCCAGTACGCCGCTCGCGATCACCAGCGCGGCCGCTGCTGCCACGTGCGGCGCCGCCATCGAGGTTCCGAACCAGTCGCCCGGATAGCCAAACTGGCGGGGGTCGAGCGGGTTGCCGAACGTCATCTGGTAGATGTCGGGAAGGTTGCGAGTGGGCTGGCAGGAGGGGTCGTTGGGCAGCGTCGCGTCGGGGCCACCGCCGGGCGCGACCAGGTCGAGCTTCGACCCGTCGTTGGAGTACTCGGCCACGCAGCGGTCAACGGTCGTCGCGCCGACCGAGAACACGGCCGGGGCGCGCGCCGGATAGGCGAGCTGCTGCATGCTTTCGTTGCCCGACGCGCCGACGATCACCACGCCCCGCTGGTGGGCGAATCGAATCGCGGACAGGATGTCCGGGATATCGCGGGCGCTCACGCTCGGATCGAACTCCAGGCTCAGGTTGATCACCTGCGCGCCGTGGGTCGCGGCGTAGCGGATGCCCTTTGCGATCGTGGCCGCGTCGCCCCAGCCGTTCTCGTCGAGCACACGGACCGGCATGATCGATGCCCCGTACGCGAGCCCGGTCAGGCCAAAGCCGTTGTTGGTCGACTCGGCGACCGTGCCGGCGACGAACGTCCCGTGGCCCTCGCGATCCAGCGGATAGCGGTTGTTGGCGACGAAGTCATAGGGGTCGACGAACCGGGTGCCCGAGAAGTCGGGCGACCTGCGGAACTGTCGCCAGTTCCGGTACGCGATCCCCGTGTCGAGGATCGCGACGATCACCCCGCGGCCGCCGGGACGGTGGTCGGCCAGCAGATTCGCCCACGCCTCGGGCGCGTTGACCCCCGTGCCCGGGAGGAAGTTCCACTGCATCTTCTGCCAGCCTTGCGCGACGTGTGCCCTGCCCGGGTCGTCTGGGATCCACTCGGGCGTCGAGCCTGAGGCGACGTGTGCGAGGTAGTCGGGGACCGCGTACGCCACGCCGCGGCGGCGGAGCAGACGGCGGATCTCTGACGCCACGCTGCTGCCACGCGGGACATGAAGCAACCGCACCTGCAAGGAGTCCGAGCGGTGTCCCGTGCTCGGCCCCGACAGGTCGGCCGCAGCCGCGGGTGCGGTCCGGTAGCCGACGACGACCACGCCGGGTAGAAACGGGGGCCCGCTCGGACCGGTCGCGCGCGGCGCTGCGGCGCCGGCGCCCCCGGCCGACAGCAATAGCGCCGCGAGCAGCGCTACCGCGCCGGCGAGTGCGGCGGCTGCTGCCCGACCGATGGCGGATTTCGAATACAGCACGAGCGGCGAGTTAATAGAGGCCCCCGGTGCCTAACATCGTCACGCTGGCAAAAGTTGCCGTACTGCACGGTACCGCCCGCCCACCGTTGACTTCCCACTTCTTCCCTCGCGACGAGTACTTCATGCGCCTGGCCCTGCGGGAGGCCGTCCAGGCGCTCGACCATGATGACGTACCGATCGGCGCGGTCGTGGTCCACGACGGCGAGGTGATCGGCGCCGGGCACAACGAGCGGGAGCTGCGAGCGGACCCGACCGCCCACGCGGAGATGATCGCGCTGCGGGAGGCCGCCCGGCAGCTCGGCAGCTGGCGGGTGCTCGACTCGGTCATGTACGTGACGCTCGAGCCGTGCGCGATGTGCGCGGGAGCGATCGTGCTGGCCCGCATCCCGAGGGTCGTGTTCGGTGCCGCCGACCCGAAGGCCGGCGCCGCTGGCAGCGTCCTCAACGTGCTCGAGGAGCCCCAGCTCAACCACCGACCGCAGGTGGAGGCCGGGCTCCTGGCGGAGGACTCCGCGGACCTGCTGCGGTCGTTCTTCACGCCGCGGCGTGGGTAGCGCGCGGCGTCCCGACGGGCAACGCGGACGCTAGCCTGTCAAGCCGCTACACCGGAGAGGTGGCAGAGCGGTTGAATGCGCCGGTCTCGAAAACCGGTATGGGCGGTTTCGTCCATCGAGGGTTCGAATCCCTCCCTCTCCGCTGACATAGCGGTCCGGTAGCGGGTGTTAAGAGGCCCGCGGACCGTTGCGAGTCGCAGGGTCCGCGGGCCGAGGCTCCTTTGGGGACTGCCGAGGGTTACCGGGGTGGGAATTGTGAGCCGGTTACTGGGGCGGCTAGGTTGGCGGTTGGTGGTTGGGCGGTGAAGCCGATGACGGCGCAGTTGATGTCGACACCGGCTGCGCCGTAGGGCTTGGGTTGGCCGGTGGCGGGGTTTACGCCGGTGATCAGATCGGGGCGGGTGGCCGCCAGGTTGAATACCTGGTTCTCGTCGATCTGGCGTTTGTTGAGCCCTTCGTTGATCGCCTTCTGGGTCCAGAGGCCGAGTTGCGCGTCCCATAGCGGGCTGTACGCGTCGGCGTGCCGCGGGTCTTTCAGGGTCGGGAAGTCGCCGAACACGTTCAGCAGGTCCCCGCCGTGACGCAGCGCCTGGATCAGGCCGGTGTTCCA
>DATKFF010000312.1:0-6646 GCA_035511595.1 Solirubrobacteraceae bacterium
CCCGGCCAAGGCCGCCGCGCTTAAAGACGTTCAGTCGGCATTAGGCGCCGCGCGCGACGCGCAGAAGAGCGGCGATTTCGCCGCCTATGGAGCGGCATTGCAGCGGCTCGACGACGCGATTACCAAGTACGACAACACCAAGTAATCCCGCCGAGCCGCGCGAATCCAGCGCTCGCACCCTGCAGCTGAGGGGCAATTTTGGCCCGTCGACCGTTCTGAGCCCGCGATTTGGCGGCCTCGGAGGTGTTCGGTAACCTGATATTCACCCGTCGCGGGGTGGAGCAGCTCGGTAGCTCGCTGGGCTCATAACCCAGAGGTCGCAGGTTCGAATCCTGTCCCCGCTACTAGTGAAACGGCCCTCGGAGACTTCTCCGGGGGCCGTTTTCATGCCGTTTGGGAACTTTTGGGCAACGTTAGCGTGCGACGATACGAAGGCGCGCCTCCCGGCACGGTGGGCACGGGACTGGGGTGGGGATTGGACACGGGCGAGGCGGAACGCGAACGCGGAGCCGCGCGGCCGGTGCGGCTGAACGGGCTCGACGCCGCGCTGGTCGAGCTGGAGACCGACCGTACCCCGCTGCAGATGATCGCGGTGCTCATGCTCGACACGACGACCGTTCCCGGCGGCTACGAGTACGCGCGGTTGCGCGACTTCCTCGCGACTCGCATCCACGTCGTGCCGCCGTGCCGGCGCATGCTCGTCGCAGTGCCCGGGAAGCTGCACCGGCCGGTGTGGGCCGAGGTCGGCGAGCTCGACTGGGACTACCACCTGCCCCGCGTCGTGTCGGGCGAGCCGCTCGACCTCGCGCGGCTCTCGACGATCGCGGCCGAGCTCGCCGAGCAACGCCTCGACCGATCGCGTCCGTTGTGGCAGCTCCTGGTGGTCGAGGACGCGACCGCGCCGCGCGTCGCGGTCATCGCGCGCGTCCACCACGCGCTGATGGACGGGCTCGGCGGCATGGAGTTCATGGGTGCGCTGTTCTCGCTCGAACCGACGCCGCCGACCGACGACGCGCCGGTGCAGCACGCGCCCGCGAACCACCCGAGCAGCGTCGGGTTGTTGGTGAACGCGGCGGGCGCGCTCGCGGAGATTCCGGGTACGGCGCTGCGCCTCGGGCGCAACCTGGCGCGCATCGGCCAGCACGCGGTGATGCGCCGGCGCAGCTCGCAACCGCGCGCGGCGCGCTTGTTCGATGGTCCGCCGACGCCGTTCAACGCGCGCCTCACCGCGAACCGCACCGTGTCGCTCACCCAGCTGCCGTTCCCGGCGATCCGTACGCTCGCGCGCGAGACCGGTGCGACGATCAACGAGATCGTGCTCACGCTCGTGAGCGGCGCGCTGCGCACGTACCTCGTCGAACGGGGCGCGCTGCCGGCGCGGCCGCTCGTCGCCGCCGTGCCCGCCGGGGCTGCCGACGCCGCGTCGGCCGCGCGGAACTTCGGCAACGCGTTCTCGGTGCTGCTGATCCGGCTGCCGACCGGCGAGCCGGACGCGCGGCGACGGCTCGCAGAGGTGCGCGAGGAATCGGAGCGCGCGAAGGACGCGAGCGACGACCTCGGTGTCGACACGCTCGGGCGCTTCCTCGACCTCATGACGCCGCTGCCGGTCGACGCCGCGCTGTTCCTCTACCGCGCGCTCCTCGTCGACCGTCTCGCACCCATCTGGAACGTCATGGTGTCGAACGTGCCGGGACCGCCGGTGCCGTTGTTCGTCGCCGGCGCGCGGCTCGTCGGCCTGTACCCGATCGGCCCGATCTACGATGGTCTCGCGCTCAACGTCACCGTGCTCAGCCGCGAGGACTCGCTCGACATCGGCATCCTCGGCTGCCGCGACCACATCCCGGCGGTCAGTGATCTCGCCGTCGAGCTGCACCGCGAGCTCGAGGGCCTCGCGGCGCTCGTCGGTGTCGACCTCGAACCGGCGGCGAACCCGTGACAGACGTTCCTCAGCTGCTGGCCGGTGTCCCGCTGTTCGCCGAGTTCGCGCCCGACGAGCTCGCCGCGATCTGTGACTGCGGCGAGGAGCGCGCGTACACGAAGGGCGAAGTGCTCTGGGACGCGGGCGAGCCGGGCGACGAGCTCGTCATCGTCGTCGAGGGCGAGCTCGCGGTGTGGGGCGTCGGCGGCATCGTCGCCCGTCTCGGTCCGGGCAACGCGGTGGGGGAGATCGCGCTGCTGCTCGACGAGCCGCGGTCGGCGCGCGTATCGGCGACGCGGCACACGCGTGCGCTCGTGCTCGGTCGTGCCGACTTCGACCGCTTCGTGCGCACCGACCCGCGGGCGATCCTCTCGATGACGGCGATGCTGTCGCGCCGGCTCGAGCTCACGACCCGCCGTCAGGTCGCCGGTCGCGGCAGCCTCGTCGTCGCGGTCACCGCGCGGCCCGGCCAGCTCGGCGCGACACTCGTGTCCACCGCGCTGCGGGTGTTTCTCGGCCGCGACTTCGACGTCGACGTGCAGGCGGTCGACCTCGGCGCCGAACGCGACCTCACGCCCGACAGCTTCCCGCAGTGGGTCGAGAAGCTCTGCGTCGACGCGCCGGTGCTGATCCTCGACGCGCCGGCGCGCGCCCGCGTCGATCCGCGGCTCCTGCTCGAGTGCGCCGACTTCGTGGTCGACATCGCCGGCGACGCCGCGGCACCGCTCGCCTCGCCGGAGCCGCATACGCGCGTCCTGCAGGTCGCGAACGCGTACACGGACCCGCACGCGCGGCCGTCGCACAGCGACGCCGACCACTTCGTGGTCCCGCACGACACCGAGCTCGCGCTGCTCGACGTCGCCGGCGCGGTGCGGCGACTGGTCGACGACCGGTGGCGGCCGATGTCGCGCGTGATCGGACGGCTCGCCCGCACGATTGAGGGGCGCGTCGTCGGCGTCGCGCTGGGAGCAGGCGCTGCGTTCGGGCTCGCGCACATCGGCGTGCTGCGCGTGCTCGACGACGCCGGGATCCCGATCGACGTCGTCGCGGGATCGAGTATCGGCGCGGTGATCGGCACCGGCTACGCAGCGGGCGCGACCGGCGCCGAGCTCGAGGCGATCGCATACGAGCGGTCGTCGTTCGCGCGGCTCGTCGGCACCGTCGACGTCGCGCTCACCGGTGACGGGCTGATCGCGGGTCGCCGCCTGTTGTCGTACCTGCGGCCGTTCCTCTTCGGCGCGCGCGACTTCGACGACTGCGTCCTGCCGATGCGCACGGTCGCGTCCGACCTGACGCACGGCGAGGCGGTCGCGATCGGCGAGGGATCGGTCGAGCTCGCGGTGCGCGCCAGCATCGCAATGCCGCCGGTGCTCACGCCGGTGCTCGTCGACGGGCGCACGCTCGTCGACGGCGGCATCGCCAACCCGGTGCCGTGCAACGTCGTGCGCGACCTCGGCGCCGACGTGGTGATCGCGGTCGAGGTCATCCCGCGGCTCGATGCGGACGCGACGACCGTGCTGACGCGTTTGTCACGCGGGCTCAATCGCATCAACCCGCTCGCGTATCTCAGTGGTCGCGTCGATAGTCAGAACGTGATCGACACCATCATGAACGCGTTCCATCTCGTCGAGTTCGAGCTGAGTACGTACCAAGCGCGCAACGCCGACATCGTCGTACGCCCCGAGCTGCCGTCGCACACATGGATCGAGTTCTACCGTGCACCCGAGCTCGTCGCCGGCGGCGTCGCCGCGGGCCGCGATTCGCTGCCGCAGGTGCGCAGCGTGCTCGCCGAACGCGTCGCCGCCGCGCGCCCCGTCGCCTGACCGCCCGCACCCGTCACGAACCTGCGTCGAACATGGTGCCCGACAGACGCAAACGTGCACTACGCGAGCTCGAGCACGCCGCAGGCCGAACTTCTGCACCGCGAACCAGGCGGCGGCGCGGTCAATAATCGCCATGACGACCGCGCGGTCACCTGCCACCGGTCGTGGGCAGAATGTCGGCTGGCCGCCTTCCATGCTGGCAGCTGGACCGGCTAATCCTTGGGACGACGTCAGCCCGTCGGCCGGGAGCGGGCCGCTACCTCATCGGGGTAGTCGTCGTAATAGGGCACATAGCCTTCCTCCCGGCCTTTCAGCACATACAGCGGATCCTCGACGTCGGAGCCGTAGCCTTGCTCGCGCAGATCAGCCTTTTTCCTCTTGAACGTCGAAGTGTGCTCCAGCGAATCGACGACCCGCACAAACAACGGCACTGCGTAGCTGGGCAGGTGCTCGTAGACCGTCTTGGCCAGCGAGGCGCCGTCGAAGTCCTTGTCGCCTGCCAGCACCACAGCCGCCATCCCGGCGCGCCCGTCGGTGCCGTGCACCTGCACGCCGAAGACGGTGACAGCTTCGACGGCCGGGTCGGTCGACACGGCCGCCTCGATATCGGTCGTCGCGAGGTTCTCGCCCTTCCACCGGAATGTGTCGCCGAGCCGGTCGACGAACGCGGCGTGGCGCCAGCCCTGTGGACGCATCAGGTCTCCGGTGTTCAACCACACGTCACCGTCCCGGAAAGCGTTGCGCAGCAACTTCTTCGCGGTCGCCTCGGCGTCGGTGTAGCCCTCGAACGGCTGCTTGTTGGTGACCTTGCTCAATAGCAGCCCCGGCTTGCCGCCACGCACCTTCCGTACCCGCCCCTTGTCGTCGCGAACCGGTTCGCCGGTCTCGGGGTCATACTCGACGAAGGCGACGAGGGTCGGGCAGATGCCGGCGGTCTTGGGGATGTTGAAGACGTTGAGGAACCCGGTGTTGCCCTCGCTGGCGCCGTAGAACTCGAAGACCCGTGGGATATTGAAGCGGGTGGTGAACTCGTCCCAAATGTCGGGCTGCAGCCCGTTGCCGGCGATGACGCGCACCCTGTGTTTGCGATCGGTGTCCTTCTCGGGCTGGTTGAGCAGGTAGCGGCAGATTTCGCCGATGTAAAGGAACGCGGTGGCGTCGTAGCGGATGACCTCGTCCCAAAACCGTGATGCCGAGAACGAGCGGCCCAGCGCGAGGGTCGCACCGCCGCTGAGCACTCCCGACACCCCCACGGTGAGCGCGTTGTTGTGGTATAGCGGCAGGCAGCAGTACAGCGTGTCGCTGCTCCTTAGCCGCATGCCAAGGGCGCCGGACCCCCCAAGCGCCCGCAGCCACCGGTAATGGGTCATCACACTGGCCTTGGGTGCGCCGGTGGTGCCCGAGGTGAAGACGTAGAAGGCCTTTTCCTTGGCGAGGACCGACGAGATCACCGCCGGATTGTCGGTGGACGCGTCGGCGGACAGCCGCTCAAGTTCGTCTATGGTGATCGTGTCGGCGACTTTCGCGCCCGATTCGTCAACGGCCACGAGCAGCGTGTCTTCGCCGATCAGGATCTCGGCATTCAGCAGGTCGATGCTGTGGGCGAGCACCTTGCCGCGGTGGTGGTGGTTCAGCATCCCGGCGATCGCGCCCAATTTCACCACCGCCAGCATCAGCAGCACTGTGGGCGGCGAGTTCTCCAGCATGATGGCGACCACATCGCCGCGCTCGACGCCGCGTGCGGCCAGCACTGCCGCATAGCGGTTGGCGGTTTCGTTGGCCCGACCGTAGGTCACAGTTTCGTCTTCGAATCTGATGAACACCTGATCGCGGTGCCGTGCCGCGCGGTCCTGGAAAACCTTACCGATCGAGGTCTTGGACGACTGACGAGTGAAGAAAGCGGTCAGCACGCCGCGCACGATGACCGGCGCATCGACGAACAGACCCGGCAGCCGGCTGGCGATATCGGTCAAGCGGACGGTGTCGTCATCCATGCGTTCTCTCCGCTTGTTCCCGCCACGTCCGCCGGCTCCATCAGCGTTTGCGTCGGATGGGTGCGCAGTCCACAAGCCCCGACTTCATCAGCGCATCGTCGATAAATCGCTGCGCCGGCACGCAGCCATCCTCGATCAGGATCTCAAATTGTCCAGGTCGCAGCTAGCCCCCACTCAGAGCGAGGCCGCGACGTCCCAGAGGCGTTGCGGATCTCCTTCCACGCCGCGCAATGGGCTCAGCACAAGATCTGTGGCGCCCGCATCGCGGTAGCGCTGCAGCTGCGTACGCACCACGTCAGCCGGTCCCACTGCGGCCAGGTCCGCGACGGATTCCGCGCCTTCTCGCGCGGGTGCCCAAGCGTCTAACCTACATGTCCTATATGTGCCGACCGGCGACATCGGACCCCCGCTGGGGAGGAGTCCACATGTCAATAGCGTGCATGGCTTATTCGATCCTCGCTGCCGTGATGAGGATCCACGATCAAACGCTTCAGGAAGCCACAAACCCGCTGAGAACGAAGTGAGTACGAGCACAAGCCAGCCGGAAACCACGAAAATAACCCAGTCCGGAGACCACGACACAGGTCCCGATCTGCGTAGCTGGTTGGCCACGCTCGACGCGGCCGACCAGTTGCGCCGCATCACGACTTCCGTTGACTGGGACGAGGAGATCGGAGCGATCACCCGCGCCAATCTTTCCCTGGGCGGCCCCGCGCTGCTGTTCGAGAACATCATCGGCCACGAGAACACCAGGTGCACAAAGCTTTTGACTTCGGCAATCGGCAGTCGCCGTCAGATTCAGCTGATGCTGGGACTGCCCGAAAGCACCAGCGATTCGGCTATCGTGAGTCACCTTACTAACCGGATAACTCACGAACTCAGGAGGCATCATGCCCATCTACCAGTGCATC
>DATKFF010000313.1:0-4283 GCA_035511595.1 Solirubrobacteraceae bacterium
CCCACGATCCCGAAGAACTCGCCGCGGTGCACGTCAAACGACACCCCCCGCAACGCCTCCAACTCCCGATAGTGCACCCGCCGCAACGGATGCGCCGCCCGCTCCTTGACCGTATCCACCTTCTGATCAGGAATCCGAAACGTCTTACACACATCCACAACCTCGATCAGCAGCGGCTCGCGGCGCAACCGCGAGCGCCTCGCGTCGCTAGCCGGCACGAGCTCGTCTCCGCGAACCGGGCACGGCCGTGGCGCGGCGACAGGTGATTAGAGTTGTGCGGCGCCGGGCGCCCATCCGCGCCAACGTTACCCCGTGCAACGCCCGCCGCCGCTGCCGATCTCGATGTCCACCTACCTTGAGCCGGGCTGGATCGACCGCTTCGCGGAGCTCTGGGAGAAGCTCGGCCCGGAGACGCGGACGGCGATCCTCGAGCTGTTGCCAGATGACTGGACGTTCGCGGGCAAGCGGGTGATGGACTTCGGCTGCGGCGCGGGCCGCACGCTGCGGCACTTCATGGCCGAGGCCGAGACGGCCGAGCTGTGGGGGGTGGACGTCGACGCGCCCAGCATCGAGCTGCTGCGAGAGACCGTCAGTCCACCGTTGCACGTGATGCAGTCGCAGTACATGCCGCCGCTGGCGCTCGAGCGCGATTCGTTTGACCTGATCTGGGCGATCTCGGTGTTCACCCACCTGACCGACAACTCGCTGCCGTGGCTGTGCGAGCTGCACCGGCTGCTGCGGCCCGGTGGTCTGCTGATCGCGACCTACATGGGGAGGTGGACCTCGGAGCTGCTGGCCGGCGAGCCCTGGGACGAGAACCGGACGGGGATGAACGTGCTGCGCCACAACCACCCCGCCAGCGACGGGGCGCCGCTGGTGATGATCTCGGACTGGTGGCTGCGCGAGCACTGGGGGAGGGCGTTCGAAGTGCTGGCGATCGAGCCCAACATCCACAACCAGAGCTGGGCCCTGTTGGCAAAGCGCGACGTCGAGGTTTCGGCGGCGGCGCTCGAACGCCCCGGGGCCGATCAGCGTGAATACGCCGCCCTGCGCCACAACCTGGTCCAGGCCCAGCGCGAGGTCGAGGCGACGCAGCGGCGCGCCGAGGAGCGCCTCGAAGCGGAGCGCGCGGCCCACGACGATGCCCTCCGGGCAGCGCTGACGCAGGCGCGAGGCGAGTACGAGCGCTCGCTGAGCTGGCGGCTGACCCGCCCGCTGCGGGTTGGCCGCCGGGCGGCTCGCGCCTACCTGGCGCGTCGGCGCTCGAGATAACGGCTGGCGCGGCGCAGCGGGGCGGTCATCCGCCACCCGACGCTGCCGGTCATGATCCCCAGCTCGTGCCGGTGCTCGGCCGGACGGGCCGCGGACTTCATCTCGGTCGAAAGCGCGGCGGCGCGCATCACCGCGGCCTCGGCCTCGGCTCGGCGAGCCCGTAGCTTCCACGTGCCCGATCCCGACCCCACGCCCGGGATCCGCCCCTCCCACTTCTCGGCGATTGCGATGTGCGCCTCGGACCAGTGCCCGAGATCGCTCGCCAGGTCCAGCGAGTGGTTATGGATCACCTTGAAGTCGGCGGTCACGATCTTGTGGCCGGCGGCGCGGACCTGCAGGCAGAAGTCGAAGTCGTAGCCGTGCAGCGCCTGGCCGAGCGACTCGTCGAAGCGGACGTTGCGCACGGCCCAGGGCGACAGCCCCAGCACGAACCCGTCGACCGTGTCGACCTCGCCGAGCCACGCGTACGGAGGTCTGGAGTCTGGTTCCCACGTGACCGACGGGACGTCGCCGCCGCCGAGCTCGGTGTAGCGGTGCACAAACGACGCCCACGTGACCGAGCCTTCCCACCAGGCGATCGAGCGCACGCCGATCGACCCGACGCAGCCGACGACGCCGACGTCCGGGTCCGACAGCGCGGTCCGCAGCTTGTCGCAGAAGTCCGGGTCCGTGATCTCCGCGTCCTGGTGGACCAGCACGAGCGCCTCGAGCCCGTCGAGCTCGACCGCCTCGTCCAGGATCGCGTTGTAGCTCTCGTAGATCGATCCGCGCGCCGGCCGGGTCAGCGTGCGCGAGTCGCGTTCGGACGCCGTGGCGATCCCGCGGGCGGCGCACGCCTCGTAGGTATCGGGCTGGGTGACTGCGGACGCGAAAGCGATCATGTCCTGGATGGCTCGACCGCGAGCCGCTCGGGCGAGCGAGTCTAGAGGCGATGGGGTCTAACATCGCGCGGCGGGGTGATCGCATTCGGGTGTTCGATAGTCGCGCCGCACGTGTACGAGCGCTGCGCCGGCGCCGGGATCACGCGGGCCGCCGAGCGCGACTCGATCGTGCTCGCGCACGCCGCCTCGGCGTCGGTGGCGCGGAGCTACAACCTGCTGCTCGACCGCGCGGCCGCGCGAGCAGACCTCGAGGGACTCGCGATCGTGCACCAGGACGCCGAGCTGCTCGACCGCGATTTCTGCACGCGCCTGCGGCGGGCGTTCGCCGATCCGCAGGTGGCGATCGTCGGCTGCATCGGCGCGATCGGCGTCGGCGACAGCATCGCGTGGTGGGACGGGACCGCACTCCACGGCGCGCTCACGTACCGCCAGCGCGATCCCGATCGTGAGGTGAGCTTCGGCCCCGGGCTCGACGCCCCGACCGAGGTGGACACCGTCTACGGGGTGTTGCTGGCGCTATCTCCGTGGGCCGTCGAGAACCTGCGCTGCAACGAATCGATCGGGCTCCTGAACGGCTACGACGCCGATCTCTGCCGACAGGCGCGAGCGGCCGGCCGCAAGGTCCTCGTGGCCGATCTGGGCGTCGCCCACCATCACAGCTTCGACCTGGTGTCGGACATCGAGACCTGGGTCGCGGCGCAGATGCGGGCGGCGGACGCCTGGGAGACGGACGCTCCCGGCGACGACGACCCCGCGTGGAAGCCGCGGGCCCGAAGGGCGGAGGCGGCTGCCGGGGCCGCGCGGCTACTCGCGGCGTCAAAGCTGTTGCAGCTGGACGCGTCGATCGAGCGTGACCGCCGTGAGCTCAAGGCGCTCCGCACGACCCGCAGCTGGCGGATCACCGAGCCGCTCCGTCGTGGCAATGCGATCGTCAGCGACGCGCGCAAGCGGCTCAAGGGCCACTAGCTAGTCGTCTTCGAGCGCCCTCTGCACCTCGGCCCGCGACACCGCGACCTGAGCGGGCGCGATCCCCGCTCGCAGCCGCAGCCGCGACAGCGCGTCGGTAAGCCGGAACGCGCTCGAGGTCAGCATCCGCCGCAGCAGCGCCTCCTGGCGAGCGATCCGGTCATGTGCGGCCGCGACCTCGGTCATCTGCTGGTGCATCGCGGCGAGGTGGAACGTGCGGTTCGCCTCGAGCCGCTCGACGATCGGGTTGCGGTCGAGCGGAGCGAGCAGCTCGCGCAGCCTGGGCGCGTACGGAGCGTCCTCGTGCCACACGACCCCGAGCCCGAAGAACGCCGGCATGATCGCCAGCCGCAGACGCTCATCGGTGCTGACGAAGTCCTCGACCGCCGTCAGCACCCCGTTTCGCGGGCCGCCCTCGTGCGCGGCGGGCCACTTGAACGGAAGCCCTCCTTCCCGGGTCTCGGAGATGCCCGGGAACAGGCCGCCGCCCTCGACCGTCGGCTGCCGGTATTCGCTCGGGATCAGCTCCGGCGCGTAGTAGTCGTCTCGGCGCGCGTGCGGCCAGCCGATGTCGTGGAACAGGAGCAGCGGTGGCGTGCCGGCGCGCTCGCCCACCGCGAGGCGGATCTCGCCGGAGACCGTGTAGTAGTTGTGATCGCCGTCGATCACGTACGCGTCGGCGCCGTCCAGGCCGGCGAGCGCATCGTGGCTTGTGGCCTCGAGCAGCGTCAGCTCCGGACGCTCCTCGCTCAACCGCACGAGCTCCGGCTGCGGGACCGGGTCGATCGCCCACACCCGCGCGTCGTGCTCCCGTGCCCAGTCGAGCAGGATCCTGGTGACGTCGCCGGCGTACGCGCCGACCTCCACCACCGACCGCGCGCCCGACGCGTCGATGCATGCGATCAGGACTTCCGCGTTGTTGACCAGTGAGGCTCCCCACTGGCCGGGGTCGCTGCGGAAGCCGCAGTCCGGGTGAAGCGTCCAGGGAACCTCTCCGCGCTCGAGCGCTCTGAGCGTCGCTTGCGTGCTGAGGTTCAATCGCGCCCTGGCCATCGAGCGCGGAGAGTGTAGTCGTGGCAGCCTACGTTCGGCTGATGGGCGGACTCGTGGTCCAACTCGACGTGCCGCTCCCGCGCGAGCTGTCGGTCGGTGCCGGAACCGCCC
>DATKFF010000314.1:0-4947 GCA_035511595.1 Solirubrobacteraceae bacterium
GCTGGATCAGCAAGCGCATGTCGCGCATGCCGCCGGGGTCGAGCCCGGTGGTCGGCTCATCGAGCAGCAGCAGCTTTGGATCACGCAGCAGCGCAGCGGCAATCCCGAGCCGCTGCCGCATCCCGTGCGAGTACCCGCCGACGCGGTCGCCCGCGCGGTGGGCGAGCTCGACCGCGTCGAGCGCCTGATCGATGCGCCCGGCAGCGCCACCGCCGTCGAACGCCGCCAGCAGCTCGAGGTTGCGGCGGCCGTTCAGATACGGGTAGAAGGTCGGCGCCTCGACGAAGCCAGCGACGCCCTCGAGCGCACGCACCGTCTCCTGGTGGTCGCGACCGAACACCCTGACCGTCCCCTCGGTGGGTCGGATCAGCCCGAGCATCATCCGCAGCGAGGTCGTCTTGCCGGCCCCGTTCGGCCCGAGGTATCCATACACGTCGCCGGCGCGGACGGTCACGTCCACGCCGGCGACGGCGGTCAGCGTTCCATAGCGCTTGACGAGTCCGCGGACCTCGAGCGGCTCGGGCTCGCTCATAGAGCCCGGGCCGCCGCGTCCGCGGCGGTCGGCGGCACCGACCCGAGCACCGTGAAGGTGACGCCGCCGCGGGTGAACCGCACGACGGTCCCGAGCGCGGTGTCGAGCTCCTGGCCGGTCGCCCCGTCGATCGAGACGGTCGGCAGGCTGATGCCCTTGGCGTGATCGCCGCCGCCATTGCTGGTCAGGTTTATCTTCGCGCCGGTCGCGCCGGCCGCCTGCTCGATCACGGCGATTCCGCCGAGGCCCTGCCCGTAGGTGACAAGCGCGCCGTGGCGGCCGCCCATCTCAAGCAGCGAGGCCGACTGGCGCTTCAGGCCCACGAGCCTGCCGGGCGCGACGAGCTTGAACGGCACCTGGCTCGCGACGGCCTTGACGCCGGTGACCTCGGCGTGCCTCTTGCCGTGGGTCTTGGCGCCCGAGTGATCGGCCGCCGTGCCGGCGGGCGTCGCGACCTTGACGACCTTGTAGCCGGCGGTCACGGGGATGTTGAAGATGCCCGGATCGATCGGCCCGTAGGAGACGCCGGTCGCCGCGATCTCGACAACCGGGGTGCTGGCGCCGTGCGCGTAGACCGCGAACCGCAGCGGAACGCCCTTGATCGCGTCCCACGCGAGCTGGGCCTGACCGAGCAGCCCGCCCGAGTGCTTGGGCGAGACGGTCACGGTGTAGGTGGGCTGGCCGCCGGTGTCGGTCGGGACCGCCCCGCTGACGTTGAGATGGCCCATCAGCTTGTTCAGGTCAGCCTGGATCTGCGCCACGCTCGGCAGCGCGTGGGCCTTGCCGGACCGTTCGCTCTTCGTGCTGCTCGCGGGCAGCGTCCCCTCGTACACGGTCTTGAGGGTCGGGTCAGAGATCCACCAGCTCGTCTTGTTGACGATCAGCTGGGGGTCGCCGTTGTCGCCGTAGAGCTCGAGCCGCAGCTGGCCGTCGTTGGAGACCCACACCTGACCGCGGCCGCCACTCAGCAGCGGGTCCGTGCCCAGCAGCTCGGAGGAGTTGATCAGGTTATTGGTGAAGCTGACGCTGGCGTTGATCCCCTGGACCTTGGGCGCCGTGATGGCGTCGTGAATCGCCCGCGCAAGCGGCTTGGGCTGTGGCACCGGGCCGCTTCCCTGGGCCGCGATCGCGATCGCGGTGCCGCCGGCGATCGCCAGCACCACCCCGGTGATCGTGCCCAGCAAGCGCCGGGTGGAAGCCGTGCGTAGGAACCTGTTCAGCATGTCCGTCTCCGTTTCGCTGCCGTGTTACCGCGAACCACGGTAGGCGACAAGCTTGAAATTACTCTGACAGATGCGCGGGCTCGGCCCGCCGGCGCAGCTCGCGTTTGAGCACCTTGCCGGTCGGGTTGCGCGGGAGCTGGTCGACGAACGTGACGTCACGCGGAACCTTGTAGCGCGCGAGGTTCTGCTTGACGAACTCGCGGACCTGATCCTCGGTCAGCTCGGTGCCGGGCTTGCGCACGACGAACGCCGCCAGCCGCTGGCCGAACTCCGGATCTGCGACGCCGATGACGGCGGCCTCCTCGACCGCCGGATGGGTCAGCAGCAGCTCCTCGATCTCGATCGGGAAGATGTTCTCGCCGCCCGAGACGATCATGTCGTCGTCCCGCCCGTCGACGAACAGCCGCCCGGCGGAGTCGAAGTGGCCGACATCGCCGCTGCTCATCAGGCCGTCGATGATCTCCTTGCTGCCGCCGCCCGTGTAGCCGTCGAACTGGTACCCGTTGCCCACGAAGATCCGGCCGCTGTTGCCGGCGCCGTGGACGACGCGGCCCTCCGAGTCGTACAGCCGCACGATCGTTCCGTACGGCGGGCGGCCCGCGGTCCCCGGCGCGGCCCGGAGGTCCTCGGGAGTCGCGAAAGTCGCCCACGCCACCTCTGTCGAGCCGTAGAAGTTGTAGAGGACGTCGCCGATCGTGCGCTGCGTTCGCCTGACGAGCTCGGCCCCGAGCGCCGAGCCGGACGAGAAGATGATCCGCAGCGAGCTCGTGTCCCATCGCGCCGGCTCGGCCTCGAGCTGCGAGACGATCCGCTGGAGCATGACCGGGACGACGACGAGCACCTCGGGTCGCCGCCGCGTGATCGCGTCGAGCACGCGATCGGGCTTGAACCGCCGCTCGACGATCGTCGTGCACCCGAGCGTGACCGCCAGCACCATCTGGGTGAAGCCGAGCGCGTGGAACATCGGCGCGGCGATGTAGGTCGACTGGCGCGACCGGAACGGCACCTTCGAGAGCAGCGCCCCGATCGGGTGAAGCGAGGTCCCCTGGTGGCGCGATGCGCCTTTCGGCGTGCCGGTCGTCCCGCTCGTGAGCAGCACCACTGCGGAGGGTTCGCTCGGCGGTGGCGGGGCCTGGCCCGCGTGCTTGCGGATCAGCCCCTCGAGCGTCTCGGCGCCGGGATCGCCTTCGGTCCAGCCGAGGAGCCGGCCGCGGCTCGGCTCGATTCCGGCGATCAGCTGCTCGTACTCCTCGTCGTGGATCAACACCGTGACGCCCTCCCGCTCGCACACGTCGCGCAGCTGCGGTGCGCCGAAGTCGGTGTTGAGGTACAGCGTCCGCGCGCCCAGCTTCGCGGTCGCGAACGTGGCGTCGAGGAAGCCGCGATGGTTGCGGCACAGGATCCCGACGGTGTCGCCCGCGGAGATCCCGCGTGCGCTCAAGCCCGCCGCCAGCGCGTTCGAGCGCTCGTCGAGCTCCGAGAATGTCAGCGAGCCGAGTTCGTCGATCAGCCCCACGCGATCGCCGTTGCGGATCGACGCGATCGTGATCGCGGCGCCGAGCTGTCCGAGCCGCTGGGTCGCCCGGATGATCTCGAGCGCCTTGTCCGGTCTGTCCAGCGCGAGCATCCCGGCGCGCCACGCGTATGTCGCCGAGCGGGATTCGATCGCCGCGCGGCGGGCGATGGCGAGCGACGTTGTGGCGAGCTTGCTCCCCCGGATCATGTGCAGCGCGATTATCGCCGCCGGGAGCTCAGAAGCGGACTCGCAGCGGTCGGGTGAGCTGAATCCCGTAGAAGCCCTGGCTGCGAGGCGCTCCGCCCGAGGGCGTGTAGGTGACCCACAGCCGGATCGTGACGGCGTAGCGGTGGCTCCTCATCAGTTGCTCGCCGCGCGCGTTCGGAACCACACGGAGCTCGAGGGTCTCCGCGCGGCTTGCAACCTGATGCAGTCGTGCGAACACGAACCGCAGTCGCGCCGGCTGGAGCAGCCGTGCAACGGTCGCGAAGTTGTCGTTCCACGCGGTCTCGAGCACGTCGACCGTCCCGGGCCCGGGCACGGTGACAGAGAAGTTGACAACGCCGTCCGGTGCGTGCTGGCGAACCTTGACGCGCTCTACGTTGGCGTGGTTGTCGGGCAGGACGGTGTAGGCGACGCTGATCGTCGTCGACAGGCCATCCCGGGATATCGCCGTCACCGCGAACCTGTGCTTCCCGGCGGTCGAGGTGTTCACCGGCGCGCCGGCGGCTGCGGGGCCGGTGCAGGCCGAGATTCCCGTTCCGCCGATGCCGTCCTGGCATGTGTACCGGGCGCGCACGAGCTGCCCGAACCGGTAGATGCCTTGGGGCGAGGCGATCGACACCTGTGGCGAGTCCGCGACCGTGTAGGTGATGCTCGCCGTGGCCTGCTGACCGTCGCGCGATCCCGCCGTGACGGTGTAGCTGAAGGTGCCGGGGGCGGACGTGTCGAGCCGGCCTGATCCCCCGGTCGCGCCGTTCGAGTCCACGCACGAGGCGATGCCCGGGCTGTCCGACGCGTCCGTGCAGGAGAAGCTCGTGGGCACCGACTGCCCGGCGGCGAACGTCTTGCCAGATCCCGGCGAGGTGATCGTCGCCGTCGGCAGGCCTCCCTGGGGTGTGACGGGGAGCGATGCCGACGATGTCGAGCGGCCGATCGGATTGGTGGCCGTGACCGCGAACGTGTACGACGTTCCGTTGTTGAGCCCCGCCACCTTGATCGGGCTGCCGCTACCGGAGGCATGCGCTCCACCTGGCGACGCCGCGGCGCTGTAGCTCACCGGGAAGCAGTTGGCCGCGCCGGGCGTGAAATCCACCGTCACGAGGCCGTTGCTCGCAGTGGCGCTCACGCCCGACGGCGCCGCCGGTGCACCGGCCTCCGTCCCGCCGTTGTTGGTGATCGCGCCATTCAGCGTGCCGCCGGTGCAGCTGAGCGTTCCGGGCGATTCGACGGTGATCGGACCGAGGACGGCGCCCGAGACGGCGAGCGTCCCGTGCTGGATGTCGGTCGTGCCGCCGTACGTGTTGGTGCCGGCGAGCGTCAGCGTCCCCGTACCGGCCTTGGTCAGCGCGCCCGCCCCTGCGAGCGCAGACGCCAGTGTCACGTTGTTGCCGTTCGTGTCGAACGTCGCGCCGCCCGACTCGATCGGATTCAGCGCCGAGGAGATGTCGGCGGTG
>DATKFF010000315.1:0-2503 GCA_035511595.1 Solirubrobacteraceae bacterium
GTACTGGAACGGTGTCTTCAGTGCCGTGCCGCCGCTGCGAACGACAGTCGCGAGCGCGGCGAAGCCGTCGGCGTCGCTCGCCAGGTCGATAAGGACGTCGATCCCGTCGGGGTGTGCCCGCCGCAGGGTGTCCGGCACCGAGCCCGCCGTGTAGTCGATCACCTCCGCAGCCCCGTAGCTCCGTAGCCGGTCGCCGGCGTCGGCGCCCGCGACGGCGAGCAGGTAGGCGCCGGCATTCGCGGCGAGCTGGGTCGCGAACGAGCCGACGCCGCCGGCGGCGCCTACCAGCAGCGCGGTCTTGCCGGTGAGCGGCTCGAGCGATTCGACGATCTCGAGCGCGGTCGAGCCGGCGGTCGGCAGGGCCGCGGCGAGAAGCGGATCGAGACCCTGCGGCACGCGCGCCAGCGGCGCGTCCTCACTGACCGCGACGCGCTCCGCGTAGGTGCCCGCCGAGCCCCACGGGGCAATCAGCAGCTGGCCGAACAGCTGCTCGCCGGGCGTGAACCTATCCGCGCCCTCGCCGACGACCTCGACGACGCCCGCCAGATCGACGCCGAGGACCAGTGGAAACCGTGCAGGCCCGATCGCCTGCAACGCACCGTCGGCGATCATCCGATCGAACGGATTGATTCCCGCCGCCCCGACCTTGATCAACACCTGCCCCGGTCCCGGCTGCGGATCGGGCACATCCATGAGCGCCGGCTCGGCGCCGTACTCGTTCACCGCAATTACGCGCATCGTGCCCTCCTCCCTCGTGACACCACGCCGGTGCGTAGCGGAGACCAGCACCGGCGCATCACGGCAGCCTCACCAGGTTGACGCCAGCGAGCGGGCCCCCCGCCTGCTGCATGCGTCCTCCGGTCACGAGATCACCGAGATCGATCGAGAAGAACCCGGCGCGCTCGAAGAGGTCTGCGACTACCGCCTTAGCGGCACCGTCGTCCCCGGAGAGAAACAGCACACGGCGGCCGCCTGCCTCATTCGGATCGCTCCCAAGGAGCTCCGCGCCAAGCGTGTTGGCGGCCTTCACGACCCGTGCACCTTCGACGAGCTCCGCCACGGTCTCACTCGATGAACGCCCGCCCAGATCCGCAAGCTTCAGCTCGGGCAAGAGAAAGGCGTTGGTCTGGTCGACGACGATCTTTCCCTCCCAGGCCAGGCTCGTAACCGCCTCGGGGACGCTCGCCCACGGCACCGCGATCACGACCAGCGGAGCTGCCGCCGCTTCATCGGCCGTACCGGCCGACACACCTGTCCCCAGCGCCTCGACCACGGGCGCCAGGGAACGCGGGCCGCGGCTGTTGGCGATCACGACCTCGCGACCCGCCCGCTGCGCCACGCGAGCAAACGCCTGACCGGCGTGTCCCGCTCCGATGATTCCGATCGCCGCCACCCGGTCCCAAGTGTCGCCCCGCGAGCGCGCGCTCGCATCCGCCGGTGGCCAGCGTCGGTGGACAGTCGTCGGCCAAAGGCCTGCGTTTGCCCGGCCGGCGCCGCCCCAGGCTCGCTGGTGGTTGACGCGTGGTGCGCCTCGTTACTCAGGGGCCGTGGCCGTGACCGCGGTGAGCTCAGGCTGAGGCTGGCGCGTCCCGCTCGCATCCGCCGGTGGCCAGTCGTGCTGCCCGTCGCTTTGTAACGTTGCTGCGGCGGAGATGGCCATAGATCCCCTCATTGGAGGACACGCCGTTGACCTCATGGGCCGTCGCGGCGAGCGAGAAGTGCTTGAGGAGCTGGTCGATGCTGTCCGCGGCGGTAAAGGCCGGGCGCTGGTGGTGCGTGGTGAGCCCGGTGTGGGCAAGACGGCACTGCTGGAATACGTGGTGGAGCGAGCTCCGGATTGCTGTCTGGTGCGTGCCGCCGGCGTGCAGTCGGAGATGGAGCTTGCCTTCGCGGGGCTCTATCAGCTGTTGGCGCCGATGCTGGGTCACCTGCACCTGCTGCCGGCGCCGCAGCGAGACGCGCTGCGGACCGCGTTCGGGTTTGGTCCCGGGTCGACACCCGATCGCTTCCTGGTGGCCATGGCGGTGCTGAGCCTGCTCTCGGACGTTGCCGAGGAGCAGCCTCTGATCTGCCTCGTCGATGACGAGCAGTGGCTCGATCGCGCCTCGGCGCAGGTCCTCGCGTTCGTTGCGCGTCGCTTGCAGGCGGAGTCGGTCGGCGTCGTGTTCGCGACGCGCGTCCCGAGCGACGACATTGCTGGATTGCCGGAGCTCGGGGTGGAGGGTTTGGGCGAGGAGGATGCGCGCGCACTGCTTGACTCGGCGCTTACCTCGCCCCTGGACGCGCAGGTCCGCGAGCAGATCGTCACCGACACCCGCGGTAACCCGCTGGCGCTGTTGGAGCTGGCACGGGGGCTGACTCCGGCGGAGCTCGCGGGTGGGTTCGGGCTACCCGGCGGGGTGCCGCTCTCGGGGCGGATCGAGGCGAGCTTCCGTCGGCGGCTCGACGACCTTCCGGCTCAGACCCGCGTGCTGCTGGCGCTCGCCGCCGCTGACCCCGTCGG
>DATKFF010000316.1:0-2627 GCA_035511595.1 Solirubrobacteraceae bacterium
ATCGTCGCACTCGGCGCTGGCGCGCTCGGCAAGCCGACCACCAAGCCTGACCTGGCGCTTGCGTTTGCGGACCTACAGAACGCGTTCGAGACCTACCTGCACAAGTACAACCAGGGCCGCGGGTTCGTGCTGGTCGGCCACTCGCAGGGCTCGTTCGTGCTGCGCTCGCTGATCGCCAAGGAGGTCGACCCGAAGGCCGCGGTGCGCAAGCGCCTCCTGTCCGCGATCCTGATGGGCGGCAACGTCCTCGTGAAGAAGGGGAAGGGCGTCGGCGGCGACTTCCAGCACATCCCGGCGTGCCGCTCGGCGACGCAGCTCGGATGCGTGATCGCGTTCTCGACGTTCGATCAGCCGGTGCCGACGCCGAGCCTGTTCGGGCGACCCTCGGGCGCGGGCAGCAAGGGCGACGTCGTGTTGTGCACGAACCCCGCCGCGCTCGGCGGCGGCAGCGGGCTGCTGGACCCGATCAATCCTTCCCAGCCGTTTGACCCGCAGAGCATCCTCGCCACCGGCATCAAGCTGCTGGGCCTGACGCAGCCGAGACCGCCGACGGTGTGGTCGTCCGAGCCGGGCTCCTACAGCGCGCACTGCTCGTCGGCTGACAACGCAAACGTGCTGGAGATCAGCGCGGTAGGCGGCGCCCAGACGCCCAACCCCAGCCCGACAGCCGAGTGGGGGCTGCACCTGCTCGACGCCAACATCGCGCTCGGGAACCTGATCTCGATCGTCAAGAGCGAGGCGGCGGCGTTCGTCGCGAGCGGCCGCTAGCCGGAACGCTGCATCAGGCGCGAACGATGGCGCTGGGCTTCCGCATGCGTGAAGCGCAGCGCCATCGTTCAGGCGGTCGGCACCAGGACGGTCGCTAGAGGTTTCCCTGCGCCATCTTGCGCAGGTCCATCGCCTGGTCGTAGGTCTCCTCGTCGACGCCCAGCTCGAGCGCGACATCGCGTAGCGGGCGGCCGGAGCTGGCCGCCTCCTTTACGATCTCGGCGCCCTTGTCGTAGCCGATGTACGGGTTCAGGGCCGTGGCGGCGGCGAGCGTCATCTCAGCCGAGCGGGTCGTCCCCTCCTCGTTGACCCGGATCCCGTCGACGCACTTCTCGGCGAACACGCGCGCGGTGGACGCGAGCAGCCGGATCGATTGCAGCAGGTTCGTGGCGATCAGCGGCACCCGCACGTTGAGCTCGAACTGGCCCTGGGTGCCCGCGATCGTGACCGCGGCGTCGTTGCCGATCACCTGGTCGGAGACCTGGATCACGACCTCGGGGATCACCGGGTTGACCTTGCCGGGCATGATCGAGGAGCCCTTCTGCAGCTCCGGAAGGAACAGCTCGCCGATCCCCGCGCGTGGGCCGGAGCCCATCAGCGCGAGGTCGCCCGCGATCTTGATCAGCGATACCGCCAGCACCTTCAGTGCGCCGGAGAGCTCCACCAGCGCGTCGCGGTTGCCCTGCGCCTCGAAGGGATCCTCGGGCTCACGGATATCGAGCCCGGTCGCCTCGGTCAGGCGCGCACGGACGCGGCCGGCGAACTCCTTGTGCGTGTTCAGGCCGGTGCCGGTCGCGGTCCCGCCGAGCGGGATCTGCGCGACCTGCGGCAGCGCGTTGTTGATCCGGAGGATGCCGAGGCGGATCTGGGCGGCGTAGCCTGAGAACTCCTGGCCCAGCGTCACCGGGACGGCGTCCATCAGGTGCGTGCGCCCAGCCTTGACGACATCCTTGAACTCGTCGGCCTTGGCCTGCAACGCGGCCGCGAGCTGCTCGAGTGCCGGCAGCAGGTCGTTGGTCGCGGTGTCGAGCGCCGCCAGGTGCACGGCGGACGGGAACACGTCGTTGGACGACTGGCCCATGTTGACGTGGTCGTTGGGGTGGACACCCGCGCCGGCCAGGTTCGCGATCACCTCGTTGGCGTTCATGTTGCTCGAAGTCCCGGAGCCGGTCTGGAACACGTCGAGTGGGAACTGGTCGTCGTACTCGCCGTCCGCGACGCGGTCGGCCGCAACGGCGACGCGCTCGGCGATCTCGGGATCGAGCAGTCCGAGGTCCCGGTTCACGCGGGCGGCGGCGGCCTTGATCCGGCCGAGCCAGTGGATCACGGACGCCGGCACGCGCTCGCCCGAGATCGGAAAGTTCTCGAGGGCCTTGCTGGTCTCCCCTCCCCACAGCCGGGCCTGTTCCTGAACGCTCATTTCAGTCCTTCCTGTTCTTGTCCCGTTGTGCCTCTAAACGTACTCCACCGCGGAGCCCGCGGGTCCCCTCATCCGCAGAACGCGATCAGCTCCCGGGCGAGCGACACGGGGTCGTCGTAGGCCATCAGGAAGCCGGTCCCCGCGAGCATGCGCAGGTGCGCATCCGGAAGCAGGTCGAGCGCCTCCTGGGCGCCCGCCGGCGGGTGCGCGGGGTCCATATCGGCCCACAGAAGCAGCACCGGGAGATCGATCCCGGGGTAGGCGTCGAGCAGCTCCCGCTGAGGTCCCGTCGGCCAGCGCCGCGCGAACCGTGCCCACGACCGCGCCCGGTTCCCGTTGCCCCCGACGTCGGCGAACGCGTGGCGGATCAGGTCGCGAGCGGCCGGATTGTGCTGCGCGGAGAGGCGCTCGCCGACCGACGGCCGGAAGACGACGGTGG
>DATKFF010000317.1:0-3189 GCA_035511595.1 Solirubrobacteraceae bacterium
CGGCAGCACGAGCTACTCGAGCGCGAGCGCTTGGCGGCTGGAACGCTCGCGTTGGCCAACCGCGAAAGCGCGCCTTGACTGCTTGCCAACTGCCAGAGCTTGCGGCTCCGCTGAACGAGGAGGAGCGGTCCTCCTGCCTCAGCCGCTCACCGACACTTCACGACCGATCCGGTCGTGTACCCGAAAGGCGCCAGACTGCCGGCGTCGGACAACGTCAGTCAAGCGCCCGTCCCGCGGCAGCGGCAGCCGCTCACAGCTCGAATGAGTCGAACGCAACTCGACACGCGCCGCGCTCGGACCCACTGGCCTGCTGGGTCCGGCAGCCCACTGCCGGGCGCAACTGCTTTGACCTCGAGCGGCGCCGCTCGGCCCGCCATCGCTTCGGCGACGCAGGAGTGGTCCGCCGGCGCGGGCTCCGGACGAGTGCGTTGCCACGAACGCGATCGCGCGGCCACCCCGATGCCATCATCGCTCGACGACCGAAGCAGTCATGCCGCGCCGTCCGAGACGGCGGACCCGCGCTGTCGCTTGCGGACACGCGCGGTCACGAAGCCGTGCCGGGCTCCCATGTACGCGCGAGCACGAAAGCGGGTTCCGGCTCGTGCCTGCCGAGGCACCCGCTCATCGCCAGAAGCACGACACGCCCTACCGACTAGACGGGATTCTTATCGGGGCGCCCGGATTTGAACCGGGGACCTCACCGACCCGAACGGTGCGCGCTACCAGGCTGCGCCACGCCCCGAATCGGTCCAGTATTCCACAGCCGATCGCGCCCGGGCGCTGCGGCCCGTCTCCTCCGTGGGTGACTGGAATACCCCCAACTCGGGTTGAGAGCGTCCGCGGAAGGCGCCATACTTCCAAGATGTAAACGTTGGCGGCAAAGGAGGAAGAGGATGGCAAATCACCTGACGCCCACGGAGCTTGCACGCGAGTCCGGACTGGAGCGGCGCGACGTGATCAGCAAGTGCCTCGAATTGGGCGTCCCGATCTTCAACGGTCGAATCGACAAGACTCTCTTCATCTCCAGTCTTCGCGAGCTTCCTGGCTCGTCGGCGCAGTTAGCGCCTCAGCCGGCCAGCGCCTAGCGGCGCCCTGAGCCGCGCAATGAGCCGGGCACCGTCCCCCCCGGCGGATTAGTCCTGCGCCGACTGGCGCAGCACCGTCGACGTCGTCTGCTCGAGGATCTTCCGCCAGGCGCGGGTCTTCTCACGCTCGGCCTCGAAGTGCTTGACGACCTTCCGCACCCGGGTGGCCGAGATCTCGATCCCGTGCCGGGCGCAGATCCGCTTGAAGCGGGCGTAGTCGTGGGCGAGCTTGAGCGTGACCGACTGGAATCCGTGGCGCGCGATGTCCACTCGCGAGGTGTAGTTCATGATGCTCGTCTGGAACATCAGCTCGTCGTTGGGCTCCGGCTCGATCAGGATGATGTCGACGCCCGGATAGCGTTCCTCCCACCGCTTGGCGAGCTCGTGTAGGCGCTGGTAGGCGAGCAGCTTGAACGCCTGGTAGCCGATCTGCGGGAAGCCCATGTCCGACACGTGCCGCGGCCGTGACCCGGTGATCGTCGGGATCTGCTGCTCAAGGTCGTTGACGTACGGGACGAGCGGATTGACGACGATGATGAACTTCGCCCCCGCCTCCACCGCGATATCGAGGTTGGTGGTGGAGACGATGCCGCCGTCGACGAGCTCGCGATTCTTGACCTTGACGGGCTTGTAGATCATCGGCAGCGCGCCCGACGCCGCGACCGCGCGTGAGATGGGGACGTCGTCCCAGCCCTCGGAGCCGAGCACGATCCGCTCGCAGGTGTCGAGATCGGTGGCGGCGAGATACAGCTCGCTCTCGAGCAGTCCGAACTCATCGGTCCGATCGGGGTCGGACAGGATCCGCCTGACGTACCGCTCGATCCCCTCGCCCGAGTACAGCCCGGTCGGAAGCGCCTCGGCGAGCCCGACGAGGATGTCGACGGCGGAGATCTGGCCGAAGTCCCGCAGCAGGTTCCGCGCAACCTGCACCACGCGGAACGGAAGCCGCACCCCCTTGGTCAGGAATTCGCCGTAATTGGGGCGCAGCAGCGAGCTGATCCGGGCGTCCGGAAACGGCGTTGGCACCTGCTGGACGAGAACGCGCATCATCTCCTCAGGCGTGACGCCGTTGCTCACGGCGGCGGCGACAAAGGCCCCGGCGCTGGTCCCGACGTACACGTCAAACTGGTTGACCGTCCGGTTGACCAACAGCAGGTCGAGCGCGCGGAGCGCCCCGATCTCGTAGACGCCGCCGGTGAACCCGCCGCCTCCGAGCACGAGCGCGGTCTTCGAACGTGGCCGCCGGCGCGCCGAATTACGCGTGCCCGACTTCCGCTCGGTTGCGGCGCTCTCGAGCTTTACCACCTTCCCCATGCCATTCGGATTGTACGGTGGTTCCCGAACCTTTCGCCGGGGCGCCGTGTTTCATACGACCGGATGCGCAGACTCGTGCTGACGTTGGGGGCGCTCGCGATCCTGCTCGCCGGCGCTCCGGCGGCGGCCGACGCACAGCCCTCCGGCGCGCAGAGCTCGCTGACCTCGGCGCTGAACCGCGGGATGGGACAGATCGGCGGCGCCAGCAGCGCCTACGTGGTCGACATGAACGACGGACAGGTGCTGTATTCCGATGCCGCCACCGTCGAGCGCCTCCCGGCCTCGGTCGAGAAGATCTACACGACGTCGACCGCGCTGCTCCGCTTCGGCCCCAGCGCGACGCTCACGACCGCGGTGCTGGGGACCGGCACGCTCCAGAGCCGCGGCGTCTGGCACGGGAACCTGTATCTGCGGGGCGGCGGCGATCCGACCTTCGGGTCTGCCAGCTTCGACGGCGCCGCCTACGGGACGGGCGCGACGGTGCAGCGCCTCGTCGCAAACCTGAAGCGCGCAGGACTCAAGTCCCTCAAGGGCCGGATCATCGGCGATGAGTCGTACTTCGACTCGCTGCGCGGGACCCCGGCGACCGGCTTCGGCGTCGACCTGCCCGACGTGGAGGGCCAGCTCAGCGCGCTCGCGTTCGACCGCGGCTTCGCCGACTTCCAGGGGACGGTCGCGCAGTCACGCCCGGCCCTTTACGCGACGCAGCAGTTCGTCTCCGCGTTGCGGGCGGCCGGCATCCGCGTGCCGGCCAACACGCCGGTCTACACATCCACGGCCCCGGCCAACG
>DATKFF010000318.1:0-2163 GCA_035511595.1 Solirubrobacteraceae bacterium
CCGGCGACACGAGCTATGGGCTCCCCAGCCGCCGCCGCCATCTCGTCCAAGCGTACTGCGGCGTCATCGGGGAGTGTGATCTTGATTCGACTGCTCATTTCAGAACCTCCGGTATCGACGTCGGGGACCGTTCTGGTCCCCCCTATGTCGATGAATGACCCTCAGCCGCCGAAACCGGCCAACGAGTTGAAGGCCCACTTGAGGGTCCGCACAGACCTGTGCATCTAGTCTGTACTTCCTGCCAGCCTGTGGAGACCGGGTGCTGGTTCCGGTCGGAGGGGCCGGTCGATCGGCCATCTTTGGCAGGAAGGTTTCTTGCCGTTGGTGCTGTCCGGTTGGTCGGGTTGGGTCCTGGGCCGGTGGCGGACTGACTCGTAGTCTGTCTGTCGGCCGTTTGCTCGGCCTGACTTTCGCTCGTTGTGTCGTCCGCCACCACCCGGGACCTTTGGCGTGACCTAATAGGAGCGTGGCAACCGCCCCGAGGAAGGCCTGTCCGCCCGAGGTCCACTTCACCGAACCCATCGATCGAAGGGACGTGCTGGATGATTGTGATCGGAGCGGATGTCCACAAGAGCACCCACGCCCTCGCGGCCGTCGACGCGAACACCGGGCAGCTCCTCAGCGAGAAGGAAATCCCCGCGAGGGAACAGGGCCATCTCGACGTGCTGCGCTGGGCACACGAGCTCGACACGGAGATCGTGTGGGCGATCGAGGACTGCCGCGACCTCGCCCATCACCTCGAGAACGCGCTCATCAGCGCCGGCGAGCGCGTGATCCGGGTCGCGCCGAAGCTGATGGGGGTCTCACGCCGCGGTGAACGCGAACCAGGGAAGTCCGACCAGATCGACGCGAGGGCGATCGCTCGAGCGGTTCTCCGTGAGGGCATCGAGCGGTTCCCGGCGGCGTTTCTGGACGAGGACGCCGTGGAGATCCGGCTGCTTTGCGATCACCGCGAAGTGCTCGTCAACGAGCGCACCCGCCTGATCAACCGGCTGCGGATCAACCTCGTGATCCTCGACCCCGAACTGGAGGCGGCGATCCCGGCTCGCAAGCTCGACTACCCAGGCCAGCTGCAACGCGTGACCCGTCGCCTGAGAGCGATGCCGCAGACCGCGCGGGTCCGGATCGCCCGCGAACAAGCCAAGCGAATCGGAGTGCTCACCCGCGACGCAGAGCAGCTCAAGCGTGACTTGCGCGACCTCGTCCGAGTGCACCGCCCTGAAATGCTCGCCGAGACCGGCTGCGGTCCCCTCACTGCAGCGATCCTGATCGGACAAACCGCCGGAGCTGAGCGCTTCAAGAGCGACGCGCACTTCGCAAGGCTCGCGGGCGTCGCACCGATCCCGGTCTCATCCGGCCGCACCGACCGCCACCGCCTGGATCGTGGCGGCAACCGCCAGCTCAACCGCGCGCTACACGTCATCGCCATCACCCGCGGGCGCCTAGACCCCGCGACGCGCGCCTACCTGCAGCGCAAGGAAGCCGAGGGCAAGACCCGCATCGAGGCGATGCGCTGCCTCAAGCGCCACCTCGCACGCCACTACCACCGGCTCCTGCTCCATCACCCAGTACCAGCGGATGCGTCCCGCGCGCTGAGAACGAATGCTGCTAGCGGCGTGCCAAGCCTTACGTGAGCATGTCAACCCCGGCGCCAGGGTGCCACGCAGGGGCGCCGCGTAACCTGCCGTGGATGACGAACGACCGTGAAACAAAGGTATGGGGAAACAAGGATGGTTGCGCGTGGCGCATCGGCGGGGAATCCGAGGTCGCCTGGATCCAGGAGAACACCGAGGTCTCGTTCGCAATCACATCTGCGATCCCTCCAGTATTCGAGGCCTACGCCACCCTGGAGCTTCCCGGCAGCGGTGACCACGATGCAGCGTCGCCGCTTGAGGATATGGAACGTCATAGCGCTGCTGTGCTCGCATTGCTCAGCGAGCACGCCGCGACACAACCGTGGTGGATTGGCTATCTCGAGACGGGCGGCGCGGACATCGTTTTCTACGACGTGCGGAAGGTGAGGCCAGGCCCCACCAACGACGCTTGGTACGTGCTGGTCGAGGCTGGCCCGGAGCAAGCGGGTTCCTGGCGCGAGCCCGAGCATTGGAAGAGTCCGTTGCCGGATCTGATCTTTCCAGCTGATCACTCCTGGCTCTTCTCGAC
>DATKFF010000319.1:0-9924 GCA_035511595.1 Solirubrobacteraceae bacterium
CCGTCTCCGGAGGCAGCGGCTGCTCCAGCGTCGAGGCGGCCATCAGCACGCCCCACAGCTGGCCCTCGACCGCGATCGGCGCCGCGACCGCCGTGCGGATGCCCAGCGCATTGCGCGTATCGCCGAGCTCGCCGGAGGGATCGTCGTAGCAGTCCATCCGGATCGGAGCCCCCGTCCGCCGGACGAGCGTGGACGCGTTCTCCCCGCCAAGCTCCCAACGGCGGCCCACCAGCGGGCCGTGGTCTTCGCTGGTCCAGACGGCGACTGCGGTCATCGTGTTATCGGACTCGTAGCGGCCCAGCGACGCGAAGTCGACGGGGAGCAGGCGCGCGGCCTCCTCCGTCACGGTCGCGAACAGCTTGTCGGCCGGTGCCCCGCGGGCGACGAGGGTCGCGACGCGTCGCAGCGCCGCCTGCTCGTCCGCGAGCTCAACCAGACAGTCGCGACGGCTATCCGGCGAGTCCGCCACTGCGTTGCCCTGGCGTTCGAGCGCGCCGGTCGTTTACAGCGAGCGCCCTCATGACCATGACGGTAACCGATAATGGCCGCCGTGATGGAAGCCCGCACACGAGTCGTCCTGGCCGATGACGAAGTCCTGCTCCGTGAAGGTTTGGCGGGCCTGCTCGAGCGGTTCGGGTTCGAGGTTGTCGGCCAGGGTGGGAGCGGACCGGAGCTGATCGAGCTCGTGCGAGAGCATCAGCCGGCGCTGGCGATCGTCGACATCCGGATGCCGCCTGCCCACTCCACCGAGGGCCTGGATGCGGCGCGTGTGATTCGCGAGGAGTTCCCGGAGACCGCGATTCTCGTCCTCTCCGCCCACGTTGACGTCGAGCATGCGATGGACCTGCTCGCGAGCGGACGCCGCAGTGGCTACCTCCTCAAGAGCCGCGTCACGGACATCGACGAGTTCATCCAGACGCTCGAGCGGATCGTGAACGGAGGGTCGGTCGTCGATCCCGCGCTGGTCCAGGAGCTGGTGGCGGCGCGGCGGGTCGATGACCCGCTCGACGAGGTCACGCCTCGTGAGCGGGAGGTGCTTTCGCTGATGGCCGAGGGTCGTTCGAACGCCGGCATCGCGCGGCAGCTGGTCGTGACCGAGGGGACGGTCGAGAAGCACGTACACAGCATCTTGGGCAAGCTCTCGTTGCCCGATACCGGCGACGATCACCGCCGGGTGCTCGCGGTGCTGATGTTCCTCGAGGCGCGGTAGCACCGGGAGCTCGGGTCAGCTCGGGCGACCGCCCAGCACCTGACGGATCGCGTCCGCGGAGAGGTCGGACTTCGGCAGGAAGCCGGCGGCGGGGGTCTCGGCGATCAGATCCGCCAGGTCCTCCTCGGCGTGCGTAGAGATCAGGATCACCGCCTGCCCGCCGTGGTCGTGTTGACTTAGCCGCCGCGCGCACTCGAAGCCGCTCTCGCCCGCAAGCTTGATGTCGACGAGCACGACATCGGGTTGCTGCCGCTCGACCTCCCGGAGCGCCTGAGCAGTCGTCGACGCTACGCCCACGACCGAGAGACCCTCGCGCTCCAGCAGGACCCGCGCGGCGCACAGGAACGAATCGCTGTCATCCACGATCACGACGCGTAAGGCCACGGCAAAAGCCTGGCACGCGAAGCGGCGCCCGCGCATTGCAGCTAGCAGGAAATTTCCTCGCTCCTTCGTCACTTCTTCCAGCTACCGGGTAACCGCGGATCCCTGCCCACTGGGGCCATAGATGGGCGGTGGCGGCGATGACAGGAGCTCGCATCGGCGAGATCGTTTACCGGGCCATGACCACCGTCTCAATTCTCACCAGCTGGCGACGACGGCGGTTGCTGACGAAGGTCATGAACGCGTATGTGAGCTGGCGAGAGCAGTGCCTCGGCGTCCGAATTGCGTACTCGCACTGGGTCTCCGCACATGATCGCGAGGCCGGCATCTGGTACACCGCCTACGCGGACGCGCTCGACCGAGAGCAACGGGCTTCCGAGCTCTACGCCAGCCTGATACGGCGGGCTGGGATCCGCTTCACGGGCGATGTCGAACCCGTTGAAGCGCTGTTCGCGGCGGCTGGGCCTCAGTGATGGGGGCGACCGCGGCGATCGCGCCGCCGTCGCCCGGGGCAGCGGTCCCGCCGGCGCGGGCGACACGCCCGCGGACCGCGTTCGTCCTCTCGGGCGGCGCGAGCCTCGGCGCTCTCCAGGTGGGGATGCTCCGCGCGCTCTATGAGCGAGGCATCGTCCCCGACCTGCTCGTCGGCACTTCCGTTGGTGCGCTCAACGCAGCATTTGTCGCGTCGCGGCCGCAGACGGCGGCCACCGCCGCCGAGCTTGCGCGCGTCTGGCGAAGCCTTCAGCGTGAGGACGTGTTCCCGGTCAGTGTGCGCGCACTCGTCAGCGGCCTCTCCAGACAGCGTGACCACTTTGTCCCGGATCGCGGGCTGCGCTCGCAGGTGCGGCGCTATCTCGAGTTCGACGACCTCTCCGAGGCGTCCGTTTCGCTGCACGTCGTCGCGTTCGATTTGATCGAGGGCCGCGAGGTCCGGCTGTCCGACGGCCCCGCGGTCGATGCGATCACGGCGGCGGCGTCGATCCCTGGCGTCTTCCCGCCCGTGCGGATCGGTGAGCGACACCTGATCGACGGCGGCGTCGTCAACAACACCCCGATCTCCCACGCGATCGAGCTCGGCGCGGAGCGCGTCTACGTGCTCCCGACCCAGCAGCACGCCAACGCGCTCGGGCACGCGCCGCGCGGCGCTCTCGACGCCGCCATCTACGCGCTCGGAGTGCTGATCGACGGGAGGCTCGAGTTCGACATCGCCCGCTACTCGGACGCAGCAGAGCTGATCGTCCTCCCAGCCCCAAACCCTCAGCAGGTGCAGCCCACCGACTTCGGGCATTCGAGCCACCTGATCGCCCAAGCGCACGCCGCCTGCCGGACGCTGCTCGCTCGACGGCCATCGAGCGAACCCCGTCTTGCGCTCCGCCGCGCGGCGATCTAGGCTCAGCGCTCATTTCCGAATAAGGAGGACGCATGGGTTTCTGGCACCGTCTCGAAGAGGTGCGCGACCACGGCGACGTGCTCCGCCATCCGTTCTACACGCGTTGGTCGGCGGGCGAGCTGAGCGCCGACGAGCTGTCCGTGTACTCGGGCCAGTACCGCCACGCCGTCGTCGCGCTGGCCGCGGCGTCCGCGGGCGCGGCGCGGGCGGCCGAGCCGGAGGTGGCGGCCGAGCTGTGGGAGCACGCCTCCGAGGAGGCCGACCACGTCGCGCTGTGGGACGGGTTCGTGCACGCCGTCGGCGGCTCCACCAGCGCTAGGGCGCTGCCCGAGACGGCGGCGTGCGCCGAGACCTGGGGCCGCACCGAGCGGCCACTGCTCGAGTCGCTCGTCGCGCTGTACGTGATCGAGGCCGCCCAGCCGGCGATCGCGGAGGCCAAGCGTGTCGGTCTCAGGGACCACTACGGAATCGCCGAGCCGTCGGCGACCGCGTACTTCGACGTCCACGTCGAGCGTGACGTCGAGCACGCGGCTGCCGGCCGCGAGCTGATCGAGGCGCGCCTCGGCGCCGCCGACGAAGACGCCCTCCTGGGCGCCGCCGAGTCCGTGCTGGTGGCGAACTGGCGGCTGCTCGACGGGGTGCAGTCGGCGTGAGCCGCAGGATCCAGCTCGCCGGCCGCCCGGTCGGCGAGGTCAAGGAGTCGGACTTCGAGCTGGTCGAGACCGAGGTGGGCGAGCCTGGCGATGGGGAGTTCGTCTGCGAGGTGACACACATCTCGATCGACCCCGCGATGCGCGGGTGGATGAACGCGGGGCGCTCGTACATCGAGCCGGTCGAGGTCGGCGACGTGATGCGAGCGCTGACGCTGGGTCGAGTGGTCGACTCGCGCCACGATAAGTTCGCCGAGGGCGACATCGTGGTCGGGACGTTCGGGGTCCGGGAGCACGCCATCTCCGACGGCAAGGGCGTCAACAAGATCACGCCGCCAGAGGGCGTCTCGCTCACCGCCCACCTCGGGATCCTCGGGATGACCGGCTTCACCGCGTACTTCGGACTGCTGGATGTCGGGCGGGTGCAGGAGGGGGACACCGTGCTGGTGTCCGGCGCGGCCGGGGCGGTCGGGACCGCCGTCGGCCAGATCGCGAAGATCAAGGGTGCGCGCGCGGTCGGGATCGCGGGCGGCCCGGAGAAGTGCCGGATGCTGGTCGAGGAGCTCGGCTTCGACGCGGCCGTCGACTACAAGTCGGGTGACCTTCGCGGGCAGCTTCGGCAGGCCACCCCGGACCACGTCGATGTGTTCTTCGACAACGTCGGCGGCGAGGTCCTCGACCACGCGCTGACACGGCTGGCGCGCGGCGCGCGGGTGGTGATCTGCGGGGCCGTCTCGCAGTACAACAACACCACTCCGGTCAGCGGGCCGAGCAACTACATGATGCTGCTGGTCGCCCGCGCGACGATGAGCGGCTTCGTCGTGTTCGACTACGCCGACCGCTACGCGGAGGCGATCGCCGACCTGTCGCGGTGGCTCGCCGAGGGCAGGCTGCACAGCGTCGAGGACACGGTCCGCGGCGACATCGAGTCGTTCCCCGAGATGCTGGCTCGGCTGTTCAGCGGCCGGAACACCGGCAAGCTCGTGCTCGAGCTGGACCGCTAGGAACACCCGCCAAGTCACGGCCGCCAGCGGATCATGACATCAATCGATGTCACATCTGTTGGTGTTACCGTCCCCTGCCCGCAGGGTAGTTAGCCAGACAGGAGACGAGATGGCTGAGACCGGCGCGACACCCAAGGTTCCGAAGCTGCAACGGGTGGCGCTGCGGGCGGTCAGGGCATTCAGCACGCCGCTGCTGCCCGACGACTACCTTGAGCTGATCAACCCGCTGTGGTCGACGCGTGAGCTGCGCGGGCGGATCGAGCGGATCGACCACGTCACCGGCGAGGCCGCCACGGTGACGATCAAGCCCGGGTACCGCTGGCAGAGCCACCGGGCCGGCCAGTACCTGCGGATCGGGGTCGACATCCGCGGCGTCCGGCACTGGCGCGCCTACTCGCTGACCTCCGAGCCCAACCGGCCCGACGGCTGCATCTCGATCACCCCGAAGCTCGTCCAGGGCGGGGTCGTCTCGCCGTACCTGGTCCGCCACGGACGCCCCGGGGCGATCGTCTCGCTCGGCGGGGTCGAGGGCGACTTCGTGCTCCCCGACCCGCCGCCGGGAAAGTTGCTGTTCATCAGCGCCGGCAGCGGCATCACGCCGATCATCAGCATGCTCCGCAGCCTCTGCCGCCAGGACGCGCTCACCGACGCGGTCCTGCTGCACTCGGCCCGCACCCCGGAGGAAGTGATCTTCGGCGGCGAGCTGCGCTACCTGGACCGCTGCTTCCCGGGTTTCAAGCTGCACGAGCAGCACACCTCGAAGATGGGGAGGCTCGCCGCCGAGCACCTCGACGAGCTGTGTCCCGACTGGCGTGAGCGCCAGACGTTCGCATCGGGCCCCGGCCCGATGCTCGACACGCTCACCGAGCACTGGGAGCGCGACGGCGATCCCCGGACCCTGCACATGGAGCGCTTCCAACCGAAGCTCGGAATCGCCGAGACCGGCGAGGGCGGGACGATCACGTTTCTCAAGAGCGCCACCCAGGTCGAGTCCGATGGGACCAAGCCGATCCTCGTCTGCGGCGAGGAGGCCGGGCTCGAGCTTCCGTTCGGGTGCCGCGAGGGGATCTGCCACACCTGCGTGGGCACGCTGCGGTCGGGACGGATCCGCGACCTGCGAAACGGCGACGTCAGCGGCCAGGACGGCCAATCGATCAGGACGTGCATCAACGCGCCTGAGGGACCAGTCGAGATCGAGCTCTAACACCACGGGAGGAGAGCAATGGCCACCACCACCACGCCCGAGCACCGCACGCACCACAACGGCATCGAGAATCCGCTGCTGCGCCTGAGCGACGAGCAGCTCGAGGCGATCGGCAAGGAATTCGATCAGCTCCACGACGAGGTCAAGGCCGACCTCGACGACCGCGACGCGCTCTACATCCGCGGGATCATCGCGCTCCAGCGGCGGCTCGCGCTGATGGGTCGCGCGGAGCTGTTCGCCAGCCGCTCCGGGCCGGCGTGGTGGCTGGGGATGGCGACGCTGTCGACCGCCAAGATCCTCGAGAACATGGAGATCGGACACAACGTGATGCACGGGCAGTGGGACTGGATGAACGACCCCGTGATCAACTCGCAGACCTGGGACTGGGACACCGCCTCGACCAAGGAGGCGTGGAAGCACTCCCACAACTACGTCCACCACACGTTCACCAACATCCTCGGCAAGGACCGCGACCTCGGGTACGAGATCATGCGGATCGATCCGCATCAGAAGTGGCACCCGGTGTACCTACTGCAGCCCTTCTACAACGTGCTCTTGATGGCTCTGTTCGAGTGGGGCGTGGCGGTCCACGATCTTGACTTCGACGCGATCCGTTCCGGCGAGAAGTCGTCCAAGCAGGTCCGCAAGGAGCTCAAGGGGATCGGCGGCAAGGCCCGTGCGCAGATCCAGAAGGACTACGTCGCGTGGCCGCTGCTGAGCGCAGCGGTCTCCACGGCGGTCGAGGCGGGCGTGCACGCGGTCTTCGATGCGCGCTGCGCGCGCAAGGGCGGTGCCCGTGGACTGTTCGAGCGCGTGCGGCGCCCCAGGCGCGCGTCACGCTCGGAGCAGGCCGGGTTCAACGCGCTCGACGCGTTCCGCCGCTCCTACGTCGCGACCGTGAAAGCGAACGCGTGGGCCAACGTCGTGCGCAACATCTGGTCGAACGCGATCATCTTCTGCGGCCACTTCCCCGACCAGACGTACGTCTTCATCGAGGACGAGGTCCGCGACGAGCAGCCCGGCGGGCGCTACGTGCGCCAGCTGATCGGCGCGGCCAACATCGAGGGGAGCGCGCTGTTTCACGTGATGAGCGGCAACCTCGGCTATCAGGTCGAACACCACCTGTATCCCGACATGCCCTCGAGCCGCTACGGCGAGATCGCTCCGCGAGTGCGTGAGATCTGTAGGCGCTACGGACTGCCGTACAACACCGGCCCGTTCTCGAAGCAGTGGCTGACGGTGCAGCGGACGATCCTGCGGCTCGCGTTCCCGGGCGGCGAGGCTCGGCCGAAGCCGGGGCCGTGGAACGGCGAGACGTTCATCAGCCAGGGTGAGCTCGAGCTGTCCGCCGCGGCCGAGGCGGCGCGCGGCTGACTTCGCGGCGTCAGCGCCGCCCGCGCCCCTCCAGCACCCGCTCGAGCACGTCTTCGCTCCAGCTGTGGGTCCGCAGCAGCCGGTAGCGGTCGGCGGCGATGCGCATGTACGCCTCGGTCTCAGTCTGGCGGCGGTCGATCACTCCGGCCTCGCGCAGCATCTCGACGACCGGCCGGTACTCGGTCTCGAGCCAAAGCCGCGCGGCCTCCACTCGGTCGAGCGCCTCGCCGTGCTTCTGGATGGCGCGGAAGCCCCACGCCTCAACCCCCTCCGCCAGCACCGCGAAATCCCAGGGGTCGGACAGCTGGACCTCCGAGCGCGCCTCCTCCGGAAGCGGGACGCGCTCGTAGAAGACGCGCTCGTGGCTCTTCAGGGGAAGGTCCGCGATCGTGATCGGGTGGTCGATCCCCACCCGGGTGACCACCTCGGTCACGTACGCGTCGATGTCCGCGTGTCCCAGCGCACAGGCCACCGACACGCGGTGGTGGCCGTCACGGACGAAGTAGATCTCGCCGATCTTGATCAGATCGACCGGTGGTAGCGGCTCTCCGCGCCGCATCGCGGTGGCGATCTGCTCCCAGCGGGCGCGCACGCGCGCAGAGGTGGGGCGAAAGTGGCGGTCGAAGTCTCGCTCGCGGTCGACGGTGCCGACGATCGCGGAGATCGGGACGACCTCAAGGCCCAGCCGGCGCTCGCTGACGAATCCCAGCGCCTCGATTACCTCCTCGTAGGGGAGGATCACCTCGACGTCGTCGGGCTCGAGCCGCAGGCGGGTGGCGAGCCGGGCGATGATCGCGCGCCGACGCGCGCGGAGGAAGTCGTGCTGCGCGTCCACCCCCGGCATTCCTGTGGAGCGCGACAGCGGCATTGCGACCGGCTACGCGGGCGCTGGCGTGACCGCGGCGGCCGGCTGCTGCTGGCCGCCCGCCAGCAGGCTGCGGCCGGTCTCGGGATCGAACAGCTGCAGATGTTGAGGGTCGAACCAGAGCTCCAGCGGCTGCCCCTGCTTCGCCCTGCTGGCTCCACCCAGCCTGGCGACCATCTGGACGCGCTGACCACCGCCGGCGCTCGGAAGGTCGGCCGCTCCCGCATCCTGGGCCAGCTCGTCGAGCTCCCTGGCGGACACACGCTCGGACTCGACCTCGAAGTACGCGTAGTACTCGGACCCGAGCGACTCGAGCACGTCGATGTTGGCCGTGAAGGTGGCGCCACCGTGCTGCTGGGCGCCGACGATTGCCGCGTCCTCGAAGTGCTCGGGCCGCAGCCCCGCGATTACTCCGCGCTGTCCTCCGCCGGGACCTGCCTCCAGCTTCCGGCGCACGTCGTCGGGGAGCGGGAGCGTGCCGATCGGCAGCCGCACGGTGTTGCCGTCCAGCTCTGCGGGGAGGAAGTTCATCGCCGGAGAACCGATGAAGCCGGCGACGAACAGGTTCACGGGACGCGAGTACAGCTCCGCCGGCGAGCCCACCTGCTGGAGCTCACCGGCACGCATCACCGTGATCCGGGTGCCCAGCGTCATCGCCTCGGTCTGGTCGTGCGTGACGTAGATCATCGTCGTCTGGAGCCGGTGCTGGATCCGCGCGACCTCGGTCCGCATCTGCACGCGCAGCTTCGCGTCGAGGTTCGACAGTGGCTCGTCCATCAGGAAGGCGCTCGGGTCACGCACGATCGCGCGCCCCATCGCCACCCGCTGACGCTGCCCGCCTGACAGATTGGCGGGCTTGCGGTCGAGATGCTGCTCGATGTCGAGGATCCGGGCCGCCTCGTTCACCTTGCCGTCGATCTCCGCCTGCGGGACCTTGGCGAGCTTCAGCGCAAAGCCCATGTTCTCACGCACAGTCATGTGCGGGTAGAGCGCGTAGTTCTGGAACACCATTGCGATGTCGCGGTCCTTGGGCGCCAGGTCGTTGACCACTCGGTCGCCGATCTTGAGCTCCCCATCGGAAATGTCCTCGAGCCCCGCGACCATCCGCAGCGCTGTCGACTTCCCCGATCCGGACGGCCCGACGATGATCATCAGCTCGCCGTCGTGGATGTCGAGGTTGAAGTGCTTGACCGCCTCGAAGCCGTCGTCATAGCGCTTGGTCACATCGTCGAATTCGATCTCGGCCATTCCAGTGCAGCTCCTTTCCCGTTATCCCTTCACCGCGCCCGCGGTGAGCCCAGAGACGATCCGGCGCTGGAACAGCAGCACGAGCAGCACGACCGGCACGGTGACGACCACCGCAGCCGCCGCGATGTCCCCGTATGGAACGGTGAACTGCGATACGCCGGGGAACGTGGAGATCGCCGCCGGAACGGTCTCCGCTCTCGTCGTGGAGGTCAGCGAGATCGCGAACACGAAGTCGTTCCAGCAGATGATGAAGACGAGGATCGCGGTCGTCACGATCCCTGGCATCGCGAGCGGCACGATCACCTTGCGGAACGCCTGAAGCGGGGTCGCGCCGTCGACCTGGGCAGCCTGCTCGAGCTCCCACGGAATCTCCCTGAAGAACGCGGACAGCACGAAGATCGACAGCGGCAGCGCGAACGTCATGTAGGGGATGATCAGGCCCGGCCAGGTGTCGTAAAGCCCGATCTGGCGCCACAGGTTGTAGAGCGGGCCGACCAGCGAGATCTGCGGGAACAGCGCCACGCCGAGCACCACCGCCAGGATCACGTTCTTCCCGGGGAAGTCGAGGCGGGCGATCGCATACGCGGCGGACGACGCG
>DATKFF010000320.1:0-2998 GCA_035511595.1 Solirubrobacteraceae bacterium
GACCTGCCGGTCGACCAGCAGGGCGATGTTGGCGTTGGCGTCGATGGCGTGAGCGCGGCTCACTGCGATCGGGGTGCGGTCTCCCGGCCCTGGCCCGCGAGCGACAGGACGCCGCTGTTCTCCTGCAGCGCGAAGTCCTCGGTGATCAGCAGGGCGGGCTGCCCGCCGGTGATGATGAGATAGGCGCGCCGAAGCGTGCCGGCGGGCGCGCCCGCAGACGCGGACCAGGGGGGAGGGGTGGCCAGGCCGAACCAGAGCAGCTCCCGGGCGCTCTCGAGATGCAGCTGCTGCAGCGAGCCGCCGATCCCTTGCGTGTTGCCGGTGAGCGCATTCAGGAAGGTCTCGGGCAGCCGTTCCGGCACGACGTAGGACTCCGCCCACACCGACGGGGTCGCGCTCGCGATACGCATCTCGACGCGGCGGCGGATGCACCGCTCGCCCCCGCTGAGCCCGAGCGCCGCCGACTCCGCGGCGGGCGGCTCGCGCTCCTCCTGGGCGACGGCTTCGATCTCGACCGGGTGCAGCGTCTCGGCTTCGAGTGCCCGTGAGACCGTGCCGTCTAGGAGCAGCAGGCCCCGCAGGAACGAGTTCAGCCGCCGCAGCTCCACTGCCTCGACGTCGTCGGGGAGGGCGTCCTGGGCTGTGAAGTGGCGGGCGGCGAGCCGGTCGGCGACCACGGGTTCCTTTCGCGGTTGTGACGGACGCCGTCGTCCCGGCCCGGGCGCAGCGACCATCGTCGGTCCCTCGGCTCCCTTACCCGGCAGAACGCCGCGCCCGCAGCTACGGCAACTTTAGGTCAGCTTCAGGAACCGGTCAAGCGCGGCGAGCGCGATCAGGCAGGTGCCTCGGCGCCCGGGGCCTGCGCCGGGTCTACGGCGGGGCCTTCGACGGCGAGCGAGAACAGCGGCCAGCGGCCGGGGACGCCCTTGAGCTCGTGGAAGCCCCGGTCGGCGAACTCGAACGGCCCGCCGACGACGGTTCCGAAGACCGTGCCCGACACCAGGACCTCGCCCGGGGCTGCGAGAGCCACGACGCGCGAGGCGATGTGGACGGCCATGCCCCCGACGTCGTCGCCGATCAGCTCGCACTCGCCGGTGTGCATGCCGACGCGGACCTCGAGCCCGAGCTCGCGCGCGCTGCCGGTCACGGCCAGCGCGCACCGCAACGCCTGCGAAGGCGGGCCGTCGAACGTCGCGAGGAAGCCGTCGCCGACGGTCTTCACCTCGCGCCCGCCGAACCGCGCCAGCTGCCGTCGCACGAGCTCGTCGTGCTGGGAGAGCAGGTCGCGCCAGTGCCCGTCGCCGAGCGCCGCCGCGCGCGCGGTGGCGTCGACGATGTCCGTGAACATCACCGTCAGCAGGTCGCGTGCCACGTCTCCGCCCTGGCGCCCGCCCGTCAGGAACTCGCGGACCTCCTCGACGATCGCCTCGCTGTCGCCGATGAACGGCAGCGAGTCGGCGCCGTCGAGCTCCACGTAGCGCGCGCCGGGGATGTGCTCGGCGAGGTAGCGGGAGTGGCGCACGTCCCAGATGAGCTCGCGCGGCCGGTGCATGATCAGCGTGGGGACACGGATCCGGCCGAGCACCTCACGGACATCGCCGTCGGCCAGCGTTCCCACGATCGTTCGCGCCTCGCTCGGGCTGGCCGTCAGCCTTTGGGTCCGCGCGATCCACGTCGTCAGGTTCGGGTCGCCCGCCATCGAGGGTGCGAGCCGGGCGGTGAGCTCGGCGTCCGGCTCGCCCCAGCTCCTGAATTCCTCGGCGGTGAGCGTCTCCCGCTCCTCCCTGGTCATCGCCCAGTCGTAGTCCGGCGCCCACGTCGTACGCGCGAACGAGGCGTACATGATCAGCGCGCCGATCCGCTGCGGCTGCTCGGCGGTCAGGCGCGCGCCGATCAGGCCGCCGCCGGCGTAGGTCATGACCGCGGCGCGTTCCGAGCCCGCCGCGTCGAGCACGGCGAGCGCGTCGGCGACATCCTGCTCGAGCGAGTACTCCTCCAAGCCGTGGTCGGAGAGCCCGGTGCCGCGGGTGTCGAACATGATCAGGCGCCCGAAGCTCTGCAGCCGCTCGAGGAAACGTCGGTTGCCGGGCGCCTCCCAGAGCTGCTCGATCTGCGAGATCCAGCCCGGCAGGAACAGGATGTCGAGCGGACCGTCCCCGGAGGTCTGGTAGGCGATGCTCGCGTCGCCGTTGCGGGTGTAGCGCGTTTCGGGGATCACGCCGCCCCCTCCTCGAGCTGGCTCCGGAACGCCGCCGCCGCCTCGACGGTGGCGCCGGTCGCGCGCACCCGCTGTCCCAGCCAGCTGTCCGAGGTCACGACGCGCACATGACCCGGCTCCGGGAGCTCACGCAGCAGGCGGATGATCTCGTCGTCGGCGGAGTCTCGCCGCGGCTTCGGCGCGTGGGTGACGACGATCACGCTGGAGCGGATCGGCGGCCGCGGCGGCTGCTCGAAGACGACCGTGACCTCCTCGCCAGTCTGGGCCACCCAGCGCTCGAGCAGGTCGACGAGCCCGACCATCGCCCGATGGCGGTCCCTCCACCACGCGTCCGGACGGGTGCCGATCACGTTCATGCCGTCGATCAGCCAACGCACGGTCCCAGCCTAGGAGAACCAGCGCGGCCACCGCGCCTCGGGTGGCGGCCGCGCGACTCCTTACATCGGAACGATCACGATCCGCTCGCCCGCATCGGCGCGGCCGATCGCGCGTTCGAGAGGCCTCCGGACCGAATCCGGCGCGATGTAGATCACGCCGCCGATCCCGCGCTGGCGGGCCCAGGCACGGCAGATCCGCTCGAGGCGCGCGGGCGCCTTGACGGTCAACTCGACCTCGACCGCCGTCGCGGGCGCCGCCGGGAACTCTGACGGCAGCAGCAGGAGATCCGGTCTGTGGGCGGCCGGGCCGCCGCGTGCCCGCACGGGCGGGCACAGCTCGGCGAACGCCGACCTGATCTCGGGCTCCCCGACCGCGCGATGGCCCGGGAAAGCCGACTCCAGC
>DATKFF010000321.1:0-11528 GCA_035511595.1 Solirubrobacteraceae bacterium
AGAAGACCTGACCGAGTTCGTCGCGTCGCTCTGCCGGCTGAGACACGCGAGCCCTGCGCTCGAGCGGCGGCGGTTCTTCCGGGAAGGCGAGATCGAATGGCTGCGCCCCGACGGCGAGCCGATGACCGGCGCCGACTGGGCGGATCCTGAGGCGCGCGCGGTGGCGGTCACCGCGCCGGATGGGACATTCGTGCTGCTGGTCAACGGATGGTGGGAGCCGCTCGAGTTCACGTTGCCGGAGCCGTTGCGAACCGCACGCTTCTCCGTCGCGGTCGATACGTCTGAGGAGCAACCCCGGGCGGCGATCGGCCCCGCGGACATGATCCGTCTGGAGGCGAGATCGCTGGTGCTCCTCGCTCAGACGCCCGAGGAGGTCGACGAAGCCCGGCACCGAGGTTAGAGTGAGCCGGTGCCGCTGTTCTCCCGGGATACGAAGGTTGAAGCGTTGAAACGTGCCCCGCTGTTCGCCGAATTGTCCCGCAAGGAGCTCACCGAGCTGGCGAGGGTGACCGAGGACGTGGACGTCGACACGGGCAAGGTCCTCTGCAAGGAGGGTCAGGCGGCTCAGGAGTTCTTCGTGATCATGGACGGCGAAGTGGAGGTCACGCGCCGCGGCAAGAAGCTCGCGACGCGCCGAGGTGGCGAGTTCTTCGGCGAGATCGCTGTTGTCGAGGAGATCCCCCGAACCGCAACCGTCACCGCCAAGACGCCGCTCCGCTTCTTCGTCCTGACGCGCCGCAGCTTCCTCCGGCTGCTCGATGAGCAACCGGGGGTCGAGCGCAAGGTGATGCGCGCGCTCGCGAAACGCCTGGTCTCCGTGTCAGACGAACTGAGCCTGTAAGAGCGTCAGCGTCTCGGCGAGTTGCCTTCGCCAGCAAGCTCTGATACGACAACGCCCTGACGTTCGAGCTCGTCGAACCTCCAGCGCGCGGATCCGAGCGTGCCGCGCCGTAGCTTGAAGACTGATCGTCACGCGGCGGCTGCCGCCTCATCGCCTTCGGCGACTCAGAGCCTGTCAGCGTCGAGAAAGCGCTTGACGCTGCTAGCGACGATTCTGGGTTCCAGCATCGCGATCCTCGACAGCAGCGTCGTCAGCGTCGCGTTGCCGTCGATCCAGCGCAGTCTCGGTGGCGGCCTGGCCGGTCAGCAATGGGTCACCAATGCGTACCTGTTGACGCTTGGCTCGTTGATCCTGCTTGGCGGGTCGCTGGGCGACATCTTCGGAGAGCGTCGGGTGTTCGCGCTCGGGGTGGCCGGCTTCGGCGTGGCCTCGCTGCTGTGTGCGCTCGCGCCTTCGATCGGGCTGCTGATCGCGTTTCGCGCGCTCCAAGGGATCGCAGGTGCCCTGCTCACCCCGAGCTCGCTGGCGGTGATCGTCGCGACCTTTCCGGAGCGGGAGCGCGGCCCAGCGATCGGCACCTGGACAGCCTGGGGGACGATCGCCGGGGCGCTTGGCCCGCTCGTCGCCGGGGTGATCCTGAACGTTGCGTCCTGGCGGTGGATCTTCGTGATCAACGTGCCACTGGTCGCCGCGTGCCTGTGGCTGATCCTAAGAGCGGTTCCCGCCACTAGCTCCACCAACACCGGGCGGAGAGTCGACGTGGTTGGTGCGGCGCTGTGCGTATTCGGTCTCGGCGGTGCCGTGTTTGCCCTGATCGAGCAGCCGCGCCTGGGCTGGTCGAACCCGGCGGTCAGCGGCTCTCTGATCGGCGGCTTGCTCACGTTCGCGGCCTTCCTGATCTACGAATCACGCGCCAGCGACCCGATGCTTCGGCTCGACCTGTTCAAGAGCCGGAACTTCGCGGTGGGAAACGTCGAGACGCTGTCGCTCTACGGCGGCCTTTCGGCGTTGTTCTTCTTCCTCGTCCTGTACCTGCAGCAGGTGGCCGGCTACTCACCGCTGAAGTCCGGACTGGCGTTGTTGCCCGAGAGCTTGGTCATGTTCGCGCTGTCTTCGCGGTTCGGCGCGCTCGCCGATCGCCTCGGGCCGCGCTTGTTTATGGGCGGCGGCCCGTTGATCGCGGGCGCGGGAATGCTCATGCTGCTCAGCTTCGGGGCCCGGGTCGATTACCTGACCGAGGTACTCCCCGGAATCCTCGTCTTCTCGCTGGGCCTATCGATCACCGTCGCGCCCCTGACCGCCGCGATCCTCGCGGGCATCGACCAGAGCGAGGCGGGAATCGGGTCCGCGGTGAATAACGCGGTCGCCCGGGTAGCCGGTCTGATCGCGACGGTCGCAATCGGAGCGCTCGTTGCGGCCCAGTTCAGCGCATCGCTCGATAACGATCTCGCCGGCCAGCCGCTAACTCCTCGGGGACGCGCCGCGGTCGCTGAAGCCAAACAGCTGACACTCGGAAGGCCCTCGGTCGCCGACTTACCACGACACGAGGCAGTCGCGATCACTGTCGCTTCGGGTCGATCCTCGCTGCAGGCCTTCCGCCTCGGCATCGGCGTCGCAGGCGGCCTGGTCATCATCGGGGGGCTGATCGGCGCCGTCGGCATTCGCAACCCAGCCCGAGTAGTCCAGGCAAAGCAATGCTCCGGCGGCCAGCTTGCGGGCGCGCCTCTCGACGCCGCTGGGGTACACGCCACCCCAGTGGCCTGAGCTGCACTAAAGAGCGGAGATCAACCGACCACGATGCGAGCAGGTCTCGGCTGCGGGAAGCAATCGCCGTGAGCACCGTCTCTATTGGTGATGCTCGTAGCAGCTCTGATCAGGCCGCTCGCCGGGGGCGCCCGTCGTTCGCGCCCACGCGCGCACCGACGCGCCATTCACCGCCAATCCCCCAGGCCGCCCGCGGAGCCAAGACGGTTGCACCCATGGTTGGCCTTCAAGCGTCTGACGACGCTGGGGTTCCCGCGACGGTTTCCGATCGTCCAGTTCCCGAATCTCCCGCTCATCATCGCGTTCGTGGCTGGCGAGGCAGGCGACCTCCTGCGCGGCCCCGGGCACAGCTTCGCGGTGTCTGTGTCCTATCTCGCGCTGACGGTTTGGGCCTACGAGGAACTCGTCCACGGGGTCAACTGGTTCCGGCACCTGCTGGGCCTGGCGTACGTGGTTGTGCTGGTGATCCGCGTCGCCCATGGCCTGCAGGCCTAGGTCGCCAGACGGTCGTGGCGAGCGCCGATCAACTAGGGCGAGCTCAAGCTGCGGAGGCGGCCGACGCGGTGGCGGTGTCGACGCGGAGCACGCGTATGGTTGCGACGATCGCCAGCAGGGAGAAGACGATCGCGCTCGACACACACCAGGAGCAGATTGCGTGGATTGTGAACACCTCGCGATAGGTGAGATAGATGCTGAACGCGAACGCGGCAAGGGTCAAGAGGTAGCCGCCGAGCAGCGCTCGCTCGCCCTCCACCTTCAAGGTGACAAGGATCAATATGTACGCGATCAGACCGAGCAGCGCGACCGGGACTCCGGCCAGGCTCGCGTAACTTGATGTCTGCACGGTTTCGCACCCGTGAGAAATCCCGCAGACAGGGTGAAGGCCTGCGTAATGGACATACGTGAGGTAGCCGGCAATACCGATGCCCACGCCGGCGAGCGTAGTGCTCGCGCGAGTCAACCCTTTGTCTGTCATGGGGCTGTTCCAAGTGAGCGGGAGATGGCTGCCTGGAATGGGGCTGGGTCCAAAGAGGTGGGCTGGAACTGATGCAGCGGGCCGCCGGTTTTTCCGATCAGGAACGATGGCGTCGCGTTGATCCCGTCCTGGGAGGCGACCTCGTTGGCCTGGGACAGTGCGGCGTCGGCCGATGGGGTTTGACTGCCGCTGATAGCCGCCGCGACGTTCAGTTGCGGGATCGCTCGGAGCAGCCGCCGTAGGTATGCGGGGGTTACGTAGCCGGTGTTTTCCCGGCCCTGGTTGAGGTAGAGCAGATCAACGAAGTTCCAGAGCTTGTCTTGCCGCGCGGCGGCAGCGGCCACACGCCCCGCCGCAACCGAGCCGGGGCCGATGAACGAGAGGTTTTCGAACTGGAGTTGCAGCTTTCCTGGGCGCACGTATTCGTTGACGAGCGTCGGCAACGTTTGAACCGAGTACGCATCGCAGTAGGGGCACTGAAGATCAGCGAACTCGACCATCTTCACCGGCGCGTTGGAGCGGCCGAGAACCGTCCCGTGCTGGGGGATGCCGGCGAACAGGTTGCTTGAGAATGCCGCGCCGACGAGCCTGCCACCCGACGCTGCGTTCGCGCTGCCACCGCTGGAGATGGCCACTGCCACCGCCACCACAGCAGCGGCCGTCAGAACGATCCCGGCGAGCGCACGAAGCCGCCTCCGGCGCGCCCGTTCCGCTCTCACCCGTGCCTCAGCTGCAATGCGCGCCTCACGCGTTGCCGCCTTGCGGCCCTCGCGAGAGCTCATCCGCGCGACCCGTGAGAGCTGGCGAGCTGACGCTGCACACTGCGTCCTGAGGTTGACCGGCGCATTTCGGGCGCTAATACTACATGCTCTAGTACTTAGCGCGTCGTATTTGCCCAGTCGGCCGACGGGATGGATCGTTGAGGGGTGTCGGACGGACTCCGCTGCGGCACGGAGGAGCAGTCCGGCGACTTAGGACGCCGTGATACGCACGAATGCCTCAGATGCGCTTCCGCTCGCGACGCCCGCATGCTTCTGCGAAGCTCGCGCGCGTGATCGGCTTACCTGCCGCTGCAGCCACCCTGACGGTCACCACCACCAGGGACGAGCTGGTCGCGCACGACGGGAGGTGCTCGCTGCGTGAGGCGATCGAGGCGGTCGATTCGCCTGGGACGCGGACCGACTGCGGGCGTGTCAGCCGAGGTTCGAACACGATCGTGCTCGGCTCGGGTCGATACCTGCTGTCGATCCCCCCAGCGGGGGTGGATGACAACACAAGCGGCGACCTGAACGTGGACGGCGGCGCGCCGCTCACGATCACCGGTGCCGGCCCGCGGGCCACGGTGATCGAGGCGCGCGGGCTCGGCGACCGAGTGCTGTCGGTGGCGAGCGGCGCGCGGCTCGTACTGAGCCGCCTCACTATCACCGGTGGGCGCGCACCGGCGGGATCGGCGGGGGCGAGCGGCGTCTCGGGCGTCGCCTGCGCTGCGGGCGGTGCCGGAGCCGATGGCCTCGACGCTGGAGTCCCCGGCAGCGGCGGGGGTATCTTCAATGGTGGGACGTTGGTCCTCGATACGGTCGCGGTCACCGGGAACACGGCGGGGGCTGGGGGGGCCGGCGGGAGTGGCGGAGGCGCCGGCTGCAACGGCGGAGCCGGCGGCCTCGGAGGCGGTGGCGGTGGCGTGTACAACCAGGGCGGACTGACGCTGGTCGATTCCACTGTTTCGGGCAATCGCGCCGGTGCGGGCGGCGGCGGAGGCAGCGGGGCGGCCAACTCGCTCGGAGCGTCCGGTGCGGGCGGCCGCGGAGGACCGGGCGGGAGCGGCGGCGGGCTCGACAATCAGGGCACCCTGTCGGTGACAGCCTCGACAATCGCCCGGAACAGCGCCGGAGCCGGCGGGGTCGGGGGCCTGGGAGGTGCCGGCTCGGGACCGCTCGGTGCCGACGGCGCCGGCGGCCTGGGCGGCTCGGGGGGCGGCATCTTCAGCGCAGCCGGGTTGCTGACGGTCATCGACAGCACCCTGTACGGCAACATCGCGGGCGCTGGCGGCGCTGGTGGCGGTCTCATGGGTACGGGCGGCACTGGCGGCAATGGCGGTGGGATCGCGGTCACCGCGGCGCCCAGTCGGGTGCGGAATGCAACAGTGGCCGGCAACGGGGTCGGGACCGGTGGCACTCCCGGGTCCACAGCAGGCACCCCGGGCGCCGCAGGCGTAGGCGGAGGCCTGTTTGTCCGGTCCGCGCTGAGCGCCGACGACATGCAGTTGCAGAACACGATCGTCGCCTCGAGTGTCGGTGCGAACTGTGCGGGGAGCACCGGCTCGGCGGTCGTCGCTGGCGGCCGCGACCTGAGCTACGGCGACCAGACCTGCCCTGGTCGCCGGGGTAACCCTGAGCTCCGCATGCTGCAGGACAACGGAGGCCCCACCGCCACGATGGCGATCGGAGCGGGCAGCGCGGCGACCGACAAGATTCCTGCCAGAAACGGCGGCTGTCCCGCCACCGACCAGCGCGGCGTCCGGCGGCCCCAGGGGCGGGCGTGCGATATCGGGGCCTACGAGTTCGCGATCCCCCGGATCACGGTGATCGCGCCGTTCCAGGGCGCGTCCTACGAGCGTGGCTCGCGGATCCCCGCCCGCTTTCGGTGCGACGAGGGAGGCGTGGCCAGCACAATCGCCACGTGCACTGGCAGCGTCGCTCGTGGCCGTGCGATCGGCACCGGGCGGCTCGGCACCGTGCCGTTCGTGATCACGGCGATCGACAAGAACGGCACCCGGGCCCGAACGACCGTCCACTACGACGTCTGGATCTACCTCAACCCGGTCCGGGAGGTGAGCGGTCTGACGCCGCGGCGGATCGACCTCGGTGTCGACTACGCGGGCACCGGGCCGCTGCTGGCGATCGGCCGGGCCCGCGTGACGATGGCCAGCGACACGGACTCGGGGCCGTCGAGCTGCTGGGCGATCAGTTGCTGGCCCGGAGGCGGGATCGTCGTCATGCGGCTCCTGGACGGTCCGTTCGCCGGCAAGTACGTGTACGTGGCCGAGCACATCACGGTCAGCGTTCGGGCCGGGCAAACGGTCAGCGCCGGGCAGCAGATCGCCACGCTCTACACCGGGTACCCGTGGTCGGAGTGGGGCTGGGCGGCCGGACCCGGACCTGAGGCGCTGGCGAGGGCGGACGGCCATTGGTGCCACACGTGCGCCGATGTGGGCGATTGGTCGACGATCGAGGGGCGGAACATGAACGCCCTGCTCGTGCGGCTCGGCGCGCCGTCCGGGCTGTTCCAGCCGATTCCCAACCAGAGCATGCCCTCCGGCTGGCCGTCCTGGCCGGGGTAGCGCAAGCTGCGATCGCAGCGGCGATGTGGCGAGGCCACGGCCGACTGTATCGGCGTGCGCGATCTATAGCGGGCGGGCGAAGGGTCGCGGCAGATGATTGTTCGAGTCTCGAACGCTGCGACCGCCATGTCGCGAGATGTCGTGGACGTAGCCGGCGATGACTGCGTCAGCGAGCAGTCGCTCGGTTCGCCGTCGGGCGGGCGTGTTCCCCGTCCTGGATCGCCGACCGTCGACGCGATTTGTGGTTGCCGTCTGGGGACGGGAGCGGGTGAGTGTTCTCATGCTGGGCTCTGTTCGGTCTCGAGGTTGTTGTGACCCACCGTGCGATCCTGTCGGTCGCCTCGATGGATGATCAGCACGGAGCGTCGCGAGTGGGCCGCGACGGCCTCCGCGACGCTTCCGATCAGGACGCTGGCAAGCCCTGTGCGGCCGTGGGAGCCGAGCACGATCAGGCTTGCGTCGTGCTCGTCGGCGGTCTTGACGATCCCCTTCCATGCAGGTTCCGCCTCGGCCGCCGCGCCGCGTGCGTCGAAGCCTGCCTGCTGGGCCAATGAGGCTCCTTCGGCTGCGGTCTGCTCGGCCGCCTTCCGTACCTCGGAGACCTGCGCCGCGTCGAATCGAACCCCGCCGGCTGGCACGAACCCGACGTCGAACGGGTGCCACACGGTGAGTACGAGTGCGTCCCGTCCCGGTGTGAGCTGCCGTGCTGCTTCGTCGATCGCGAGCTTCGCCAGCTCCGAGCCGTCGTAGGCGAACACGACCGGGCCGCGCGCTGCGTTATTGGTGTCTGGGGTCATGATCGCGCGGGCTCCTCGGCAAGCGCGCGATTGCGCGCGCGGTTGCGGACGGCGGCCAGGAGCGGCGGCGAGTACCAGGCGGCGCCGTCGCCGTCCATGAAGCGCTGCAGGTTGGGCGTCTGCGGGCGCGCGCCGCCCAGCGCGTAGAGCAGGACCGCCGCGGCCGCCCCGCTGATTGCGATCCCAAGGCCGATCCAGAGCACGATCCCGGTGCCAGCGCTTGGGCTACCGCCGACTGTGGCGGCGAAGTGCGCGAACACCGGAGCGATCATGAACGCCGCAACCGCGCGGAGCAGCTCCACGATCGCGAACACCCGCTGGAGGCTTGCGGCCGGCAGCGAGAAGCCGGCGACGAACAACGCCGGGGCGACCGCCGCCCCGAGTCCGATCCCCGTCAGCCCCGAGCCGATCAGCGTGAGCGCCTGCGTCGGCGGTACCTGGACACGGAACACTGCGATTCCGGCCGCCAGGAAAGCCATGCCCAGCAGCGGCAGGTACTGCAGCTGGCGCTTCTTGAGCACCACGCCGAGCATCACCGCGGTGATCAGAGCGCCGGCCAACTCCGGCAGGAAGAGCAGCCCGAGGTGCAGTGGTCCGTAGTGCGGCGCCAGCGCGGCTCCGGTCAGGGCGGTCGCCGTCACCGAGGCGGCCGCTGCCGCCAACGCAACGACGATCCCCGCGACCGGCACCGTGCTCGTCAGCATGCTGCGGATCGTCAACAGCGGTCGGCGCGCGCGGTATTGGTAGACGATCAGGGCGACGATCAGCGCCAGCCCCCCGGCGAGCGGGACGATCGTCTGGGGGTCGAGGAACCGGTGGGTGAGCAGCTCCGAGGCGCCATAGAACGCGGCTGCACATCCGGCCGCGGCGAGTCCGAGCGCGAGCGGGTCCCGCGGCGCGTCCGGATCGGCGGGCGGGGCGTCCTCGAACGTCAACACCGAGAGAGCCAGCGCCGCCAGCGAGATCGCGGCGGTGATCCAGAACAGCGGGCGCCACGCGTGCGCGCTGGCCTGGATGCCGCCGATCGTCGGCCCAAGCGCGACCGCGCCGAAGATGCAGACGTTCATGATCACCGCGGTCGTGCGGATCTTGGGCAGCCCGAAGCCGATCGCCAGCGGCGGTACGGCCGCGATCAACAGCAGGCTGGTGCACAGGCCCTGCAGGACATGCCCGGCGATGAACATCGCCGAGTTCTGCGCTGACGCTGCCAGCACCGACCCGAGCACGAGCAACGCCGCATAGCCGACCATCATCCGTCGCTGCGGTAGGAGCTGGGCGAACTGCACCGCGAGAACCGTCCCCACGGCGTAGCCGGCGTTAGCCATGCCCAAGCCCAGGCTCATCGTCTGCGCGCTCATGTGCAGCTGCCCGCCGATGATGTTCGTGAGCGGCTCGATCGCGGCCGAGAGCGCCAGGTACGGGACCAGGGCGAAGATCACCATCGCCGCGGCCGCGGGATAGCGGCCGGCCAGAGGACCTTGTCGCATCAAAAACCTCCCTGCGGGCCGGGCAGCCGGGGAGTGTGGAGGAGCCGATCGGCGGCGCGGAACGAACGCAACGCGTCGCCAACCGTCGCGAGCTGGCGACGGCCGAGTCGGCGGTGGCCCATCTGGGTCCTGACGTCTGCGACGGCGTGGGCGAGCCGCCGGCTGGGAGATGAGGGGGGAACGGGGACAGCTGGTCTCGTGATCATGTTGTCGAGGTCCTGGATTGGAGCTAAAATGGAGGTCGCCTCCGAAATAACCGGAGCAGGCCTCCGGTAAAGATAGCGGAGGCAGCCTCCGTTTGTCAACCAGGTTTTTATGAGTACCGCTGAAGCTTCAACCCAGATCACGCCCGGTAGCCCCAAGCGCGCAGACGCTCGGCGTAATCATGAGCGCGTGCTCGTGGCCGCGCGGGAGGTCTTCGCCGAGTGCGGCGAATCGACGTCACTCGAGGAGATCGCGCGCCGTGCAGGCGTCGGCATCGGCACGCTCTACCGGCACTTCCCGAACAGGCAGGCGCTGCTGGAGGCCCTGTATGTCAACGAGGTCGAAGAGGTGTGCCGGTCCGCCGAGCGGCTCAACGATGGCGATCCGGCGCACGCGTTCAACGAGTGGTTCGAGCGCCTGATCGGCTATCTCGCCACCAAGCGAGCGCTTGCCAACGAACTCATGAATTACCTCGATGCGGACGCCCCGCTGTTCAAAGAGTGTCGCGCGGAACTGTTCTCGGCCGGTGAGCCGCTGCTCAAGCGCGCCCAGGACGCCGGGGCCGTGCGAACTGACGTCGAGTTCCCCCAAGTGATGCAGATGGTGGTGGGTATCAGCAAGATGCCCGCAGACCGCGGACAGATCGAGCACATCCTCCACATCGCCCTCGACGGTCTCCGGTATCAGCCGCAGCCGTAACTTTTCACGCGATGCCGGAGGAGGGACTCGAACCCCCGACACGCGGATTATGATTCCGCTGCTCTAACCGACTGAGCTACTCCGGCGCGGGGGCGAGTCTAGCGTCACCCCTGCACCGCCCAGTCGGTCGCGCGACTCGCCGACAGCGGCATCGAGAACGCCACCAGGCCGCCGCTGACCGTGTGCGGCGCGACCGTCCCGTTCACGTAAACGGTCGCCGAGCCGGCATCAACCCCGGGCGGCGGCGCGACGTCCATCGTGACCGTCGCCGCAGCGAGTCCTCGGAAGTGCCCGCGGATCAGCCCTGGCCGCTGGGCGAGCCCCGCCGAAGGCCAGCGGATGTCAAAGCTCGCCATCGGGAGATGGGGGACGATCCGGTACCCCGATGCCGTGGACTGGATCCCGGCGAGCTGAAGCAGGTCGAACAGGCTGTAGGCCGGCTGGTGCATCACCTGCGTGTCGTATCCGTTGGTCACGCCGAAGCCGGTGCCGAGCCCGATCCCACAGCCCGAGTTCGGTGACTGGTAGTAGGCGGCGCATTCGTCGTCGACGGAGATCACCCCGTCCCAGTGGTCCGGGAACGCGGTCGCGTGGTCGGCGAGCGTGTTGCGAACGAACTCGTCCCACGCGTACGCGGCGGCGTCCGGCACGACTCCGTCTTCCTGCGCGAGCGCCCACACCATCCAGCCGTTGACCGCAAACCACGAGCCGCCAGGCCACTCGGTGCTGCCGTTGATCGGCGGTTCGGACTGCTCGGTGGCGCCAGGATCTCCGGAGCCAGGAGCGAGCGCTGCGCCGATCTTCGTCGGGCCGCCGGGGGCACCGATGCCGACGAGGTAGCGCCGGTAGGCCGCGACGACCTCCGCCGCCTGCGCCGGTGTCGCGGCGCCCGCGAGCAGCGCCCAGGGCTGAGGCTCCTCGTAGATCGAGCCCACCCCGATCTGCCGCAGCCCCGAATACCCGCGCGCGAACCACCCGCGCGCCACGAACTGGCCTTCGACTACGGCGAGGTCACGCGCCGCGGCGGCGCGCAACTGCGCCGCGAACGCGGCGTCCCCGATGTCGTCCGCGACCTCCGCCAGCCGCGGGTAGATGTAGGCCGCCTGCGCCGTGACCAGGTCGGACTCGGTCATCTGGTTGAACTCGGTGGAGAAGTCGTTCCAATCGCCCGTCGCGCCGGTGATGTACTCGCGGTGCGGCCCCGCCCCGACCACGTGCTCCTGGTGAAAGAACGCGAGCTTCAGGTGGTCCCAGACGCTGCCCGATCCGGCTCCATCCCAGTAGGGCACCTGCTGCTTGAGGAACGCGAAGTCACGCGTCGAGAGCACGTATTCGCTCGTCGCCCACAGCAGCCACTGGTCCATGTCGTCGGAGGTGCCGAGGTCGAAGCGGCGGCACAGGCTGAGCATCCCGTAGGGCA
>DATKFF010000322.1:0-2073 GCA_035511595.1 Solirubrobacteraceae bacterium
ACGTAGCAGCCCTCGCCGCGCGCGATCACGGGGACCGCGTGGTGCTCGTCGTAGGAGCCCATGCGCGTGAAGTGCATCCACAGGTTGCGGCGGGCGAGACGCTGAAGCCGGTCCGGATCCTCGGCCAGGGCCGGGCCGTCCGGCCCCGGGGCCCAGCTCGTACCGGTGCCGGGGGTCGCCGTCGCCTGGTTCACCTCGCTGCCAGCCATCGCATCGCTCCTTTTTGCGTTCGACCGTCGCGAGAGCCCGGATCCACGCCGAGCTGCTCGGCTAGACACTCAGGACAACCATATCCACGTGACCTTTGCCACTCAAGGGGCATCGTGGGCAAATCGCCGCGGTTGGGGTTGTACTAGACGTACAGCCGCTCGCCGTCCTTTTGGGACAGTTGCCACTTGCAGATCGTCCTGGCCGCGGCGTAAGTTGTGTCCGGAGGAGACAACTGTCCGGCTGGAGGAGAGGAGCGTCGATGGCAACCGAGGCGTCCGCAGTGGGGGTGGCAGGAGCGCCTGCTACGGGGCAGGTCGAGGACAAGGGCCTCAAGAAAAACGCGATCGGCTACGTCTCGAACATCGTCATCTCGACGGCTTCGGTCGCGCCGGCGTACTCGATCGCCGCCACCCTCGGCTTCATCGTCGCCGACCCCGGCATCGGCACCCACGCGCCGGCTGTGCTGCTCGCGGCGTTCGTGCCGATGCTGCTCGTCTCCCTCGCGTACCGGTACCTCAACAAGGCCGACCCCGACGCCGGCACGTCGTTCGCGTGGACCACACGCGCCTTCGGACCCGCGACGGGCTGGCTCAACGGCTGGGCGGTGTTCCTCGCAGACGTCCTGGTGATGGCCTCGCTCGGCTACGTGGCCGCGATCTACACCTTCAAGCTCTTCGAATGGCACTGGGCCGAAGTCCACAAGGGCGCCGGCCTCGTCGGCTGCGTGCTGTGGATCTGGCTGATGACGTGGATCTGCCACCGCGGCATCGAGCTCTCGGCGCGCATCCAGCAGCTGCTCCTGACATACGAGGTCCTGGTCCTCGTCATCTTCTCGGTCGTCGCGATCGTCGACGTGTACAGCGGCAACGCGGCCGCCCACGCGATCGAACCCCAGGCGTCCTGGTTCAACCCGTTCGCGATGCCCTTCCACGACCTCGTCGTCGCCCTGCTGCTCGGGATCTTCATCTACTGGGGATGGGATTCGGGGGTGGCCGTCAACGAGGAGTCCGAGGATTCCAACGAGGGCCCAGGCCGCGCCGCGGTCGTCTCGACCGTCCTGCTCGTCCTGATCTATCTCCTCGTCTCGGCGGGCTCGCAGGCCTACCACGGGACAGCGTTCATCGCCAACGAAGAAAACGCGGGCGACGTCCTGAACGCCCTCGGTCACGGCGTGCTCGGCTCCGTCGGCGTTCGCTTCCTGATCGTCGCCGTGCTGACCTCGGCCGCCGCCTCGACCCAGACGACGATTCTGCCGACCGCCCGCACGACGCTCTCGATGGCCCACTGGGGCGCGCTGCCGAAGGCGATCGGGAGGATCCACCCGCGCTTCCTCACGCCGACGGTCTCGACGTGGGGCTTCGGGGCCATCTCGATCGCGGTCGCGGTGCCGCTGATCCTGATCTCGGAAACGGTGCTCGAACTCGCGGTCGTCGCGCTCGGGATCCCGGTCTGCTTCTACTACGGGATGACGGGCCTCGCGTCGGCCGTCTACTACCGGCGTGAGATCTTCGACAGCGCCCGCAAGTTCTTCCTCGTCGGCCTGCTGCCGTTCGTGGGCGGGCTGATCATGCTCGGCATCGGCGGCTACGCGATCTACTACTACGGCAAAGCCGCCAACTCCGAAGGCAAAATCTACGCGGGCCTGACGCTTCCGCTGTGGTTCGGGCTGATCGGGATGGTCCTGGGCGCCGTGATCATGCTGTTCATGCGGCCCAGCTTCAAGCGGTACTTCGGCCGCAAGCCGGAAACGGCCACGCCGGGGGTCCTCGATGCGCCCGTCGAGCGCGCCCCGGCGCACCTCATGGGCCGCGAACACGTGACCCACGGCGCGCACCTGCTGACGCCCGAGGCCACCGAGGAGGA
>DATKFF010000323.1:0-2318 GCA_035511595.1 Solirubrobacteraceae bacterium
GCCTCCTCGGGCCAGGCTGCGACCACCTCCTCCGCGTCCGGGAAGCGCTCGCGCGTCGCGAACCTCCCGCGCGGGTCGACCACGTAGGCACGCCATCCGATCGTGCGTGCGAGCGTGCACAACGGCGCGGCGATGTCGACGGCGCCGAACAGGATCAGGCGCGGCGCCGGTCCGACGACGTCGACGAACAGCGGCCCGCGGCGCTCGGAGGTGTCGGTCCACAGGAGCTCCGCCGCAGCACGCGCCGCCTCATCGTCGATCTCAGGGGCGCCGAGCGAGCCCGAGCGCGCGCCGTCCGCCTCGACCAGCAGCTTCTGGCCCGGTCGCGCACCCTCGAGCAATGTCACCTCGGCGGCGCGCCCGCCCTCGCGCGCCAGCTGCTCGAAGCGGCCGCCGGGCTCGTACGTCTCCACCCACACGTCGATCTCCCCGCCGCACGGCAGCCCGACGTCCCACGCGTCGGAGTCGGCGATCCCGAAGTGCACGAGCTGCGGTCCCGCCCCGGCCATCACCTGCTCGGCGAGCTCGACCACCGCCCCTTCGACACATCCTCCGGAGACACCCCCGGCGATCTCCCCGTGCTCGTTGATCGCCATCTTGGCCCCGGGCGCCCGCGGGGCAGAGCGCTGAACGCCGACGACCATCGCCAGCGCGATCCGGTCGCCACGCTGCTCCCACTTAGTGATCTCCGGCAGAACGTCTTTCATCTCAGATCTCCTCCAAGGTACTGGCGAGCTCCTCAAGCGAGGCCAGCGAATTGCCGGCGAGGAGCGCGTCCGTGTGCGGAACCGCCGCCCGCATCCCGCGGGTCAGCGGTTCGAAGTCCGGGTGCGCCGCGAGCGGGTTCAACCACACCAGCCGGTGGGCGCTCCGCCGCAGCCGCGCCATCTCGGTCTCGAGCGTCTCCGGGTCGCCGCGATCCCAGCCGTCGGACAGCACGACGATCACGGCGCCGCGGCCGACGCGGCGGCCGTGGACCCGGTTGAGCTCGGCGAGCGCGGCGCCGATCCGCGTGCCGCCCGAAAAATCGGACACGGCCGACGCGGCACGCTCCAGCGCGCGGTCGTGGTCGCGGCCGCCGAGCTCGTTGGTGATCCGCGTCAGCCGCGTCCCGAACACGAACGCCTCGACTCGCCGCCGCGCAGCGACCGACGCGTGCAGGTACTGGAGCAGCATCCGCGCGTACGGCGTCATCGAGCCCGACACGTCGCACACGAGCACCACGGGACGCGGTCGCCGGCTCGGCGCGCGCCAGTGACGGTGGACCGGCTCACCGCCCGTGCGCAGCGACGCCCGCACGACTCTCCGCAGGTCAGGCTGGTGACCGCGGCGGCGAGCGACCGGGCGTGTCCGGCGGGAGATCCGCGTTGGCCCGCGCCGCGCCAGCCGCGTGATCAGCTCACGCGCCAGTGCCATCTCCGCGTCGGTGTAACGGGCGAAGTCCTTCTCCCGCAAGAGCTCGACGTCGCTCCACGCGGCGGGCACCGCGAGCGACTCCTCGGCCGCCTCTGGCGGCGGGGGCGGTCCGGTGGCGGGGATCGCCGCGTGCGGCAGCGCGGCCCGCTCGATCGTCCCGAGCTCGGCGAGGGGATCCGCGCCCGTCCGCGGCCGCCCGTCCCCGAACACGGCGGTGAACGCGAGCTCGAACCGGGTCAGGTCCGCGCGGCTGCAGCAGAGCACGGTGCGCAACGCGAGCCGGGAGTCCTCACGTGAGCTCGGATCGACTGCCGCGAGTGCGCGATGCGCCTGGAGCAGCTCGCCGATGCCGACCGGCGAGCCCTGCGCGCGCAGCGCCGCCGCCAGCGACCCGAGCCGCTCGGTCACCGCCTCAGACACCTTCGAGCACCCGCCGTTCCCGTACCCGCACGACGTCTTCGTGGACCTTCAGCGCGGCGCCCAGCGTCTCGTCCAGATCGGCGTCGTCGCCAAGCGCCAGCAGCGCCTGTGCCCACACGAGCGTCTCCCCCACGCCTGGGAGCTTGTAGAGATCGCCGTGCTCACGCAACCGCCCGACTGCCGTCACGACGCGGCCGGCGATCTCCTCCGGCACCCCCGGGATCCGCGCGCGCACGATCGCCCGCTCGCGTTCCGAAGACGGGTAGTCGATCCAGTGGTACAGGCACCGGCGCTTGAGCGCGTCGTGCAGCTCGCGGGTCCGGTTCGAGGTCAGCACGACTACCGGGCGGCGGCTGGCGGCGACCGTCCCGAGCTCGGGGATCGTGACGGCGAAGTCGGACAGGAACTCCAGCAGGAACGCCTCGAACTCGTCGTCGGCGCGATCGATCTCGTCGATCAGCAGCACCACCGGCCCGTCGGTC
>DATKFF010000324.1:0-4657 GCA_035511595.1 Solirubrobacteraceae bacterium
GCGCGCGGAGGTTCGCGATCCGGTCGGCGATCACGTCCTGCTCGGCGTACGCGGCGACGATCACCGAGACCGTCGGTGGCTCGACGGCCTGCCGCGCCGACACCGCCGGCTTCGGCCGGCGCAGCGGCGCGATCGCGACGAGCAGAACCGCGTACCCGAAGTGGGTGTAGAGCAGCAGGGCGACGCAGGCCCAGAAGACGATCGCAAGCGCGGTCACGGCGGCGCGGATTGTGGCAGCAGGCAGCGGGCCGAGCGGCGGGCGCTATCTGACGAGCTCGCGGTAGAGCGCAAGCGTCTGCTCCGCGGCGGCCGCCCAGGAATACGGACCGGCGGCAGCCGCCCGGGCACCTTGCGTGAGCCGCTCGCGTGCGTCCGGGGCGGACAAGAGCTCGCGGAGCACGCCGGCGAGGGCCTCTGCGTCGCCGGGCGGCACGAGCCGCGCGGCGCCGGCGGCCGCCAGCTCACGGAAGCCTCCGACATCCGTGACCACCGCCGGCTTGCCGAACGCAAGCGCGGTGGCGAGCACGCCGGAGAAGTCAAAGCGCTCGGTCTCCAGGTAGGGCAGCACGACCACGTCGGCGCGGCGAAAGCACGCGGCGAGCTCGGGGTCGGACACGAACCGGGGAACCCACTGGACGCCCGTGGTCACGCGTCGGGCGAGCGGCTCGAGCGGGATCCGAGGTCGGCCGACGATCCACAGCTCGGCTTCGCCGTGCAGGTCCGAGAGCGCGCGCCATGCATCGAGCAGCACGTCGATTCCCTTGTATGGACGCAGCAGGCCGAAGAACAGAACAACGAGGCCGCGGGGTGTGCCGAGCTCCGCCGGCAGCTCGTCGCCCGCGTGCTTGAGGTAGTCGAACGCGCCGTGGTGAATCACGCGAACCTTGGCGGCATCGACCCCCAGCCGCTCGACCAGCTGCCGGCGCCCGAACGCCGAGTGTGCGATCACCGCGTCGACGGCGTCGTACAGGCGCCGCTGGGCCCCGACCTGGCTAGGGCGCGGTTCACGCGGCAACAGGTCGTGGGCCGTCAGCACCGTCGGCCGGCGCGGGAGCAGGAAGCGGTCGACGGCCTGGAGCGTGAGCCACTGGAAGTGGACGACATCGGCCGCGGCGGCGAAGCGGCGGTAGGCGAGCATGTCCGGGACGTGCTCGAGCGTCTTGCTCACAAGCCGCAGCTTCGAGCCGGGAGCGCCGACCGCGTGGCGGTAGAAACGCTGGCGCAGCGCGTAGCCGTCGGGCGCCGGCGCGGCGCCGTACCTAAACGCGCTCGTCACGAGCTCCACTTCGGCTCCGTCCCGGGCCAGCGCCGCGCACAGCGAGTGGTCATACGGCGGCGTGTAGGCCGAGGGATCGACGACCTGGACGCGCATCAGCGACTGACTCCGCGCCCCGCGAGCGCGGCGATCCGCTGGGCGGTGGCCTGGGTGTGGGGGCCGCCGAGGGCATGCAGGCGCGCGCCCCGATTGCGCTCCAACCGCCACACAGCGGGAGCCAGCGCGCGCAACGTCGGCGCTCCGGGGCTCCGATCGAGCAGGTCGAGCGTTGCGCGCACCGGATGGCGCAGCGCAAGCCGTGCCGCGGCCCACAGCCGGGCGGCCGCGCCGTCGTCCTCCAGGTAGTCGATCTGGATCCGGCGCGTGAGCTCCACGTCAGGCAGCTGCGGCCGGGCCACGGCTTCGACGCGCGCGCGCTCCAGCGTTCCGGCCAGCTCACCGAGCGGATCGCCGCTGGCCGGGAAGCGATCGGCTACGAGCACGACATCGACCGGTCCACGCGCCGGACGCTCGTCGGCGGGGCGGTTCGAGAGCGTGAATCCGGCGAGCTCGTCGACCGACAGCAGCGCGTCGAGCGCGAGGTAGCGGCCGCGCTCGAAACGGCCCGCCTCGACCGGTGGCGCAGCGCGGCGCGGGGGCGCCGAGCCGGGGGTTCGCCGGCCGCGGCGCCGGGCGGTCGCCGAGGCACGGCGGAGTGCGCGCAGCACCGCCGGCTGCGGCTCGAAGCCGTCGTACCGTCGCGCCAGCCACACACGCCCGGCGGCGTACCCGCGCCACTGGCGGCGAAGCTCGGAGAGGCTCGTCCGGTAGCGATGCTCGACCCAGGCCTGGGTGCGCGGCTCGAGCCGCCATCCGGCCTGTTGCAGGCGCCACGTGAAGTCGGTGTCCTCGGCTGCCCGCATGCCTTCGTAGAACCCACCCACCGCGACGAATGCCGTGCGCCTCACCATCAGGTTCGCGGCGGCGGCGCGAGGCATGAACGGGTGCTCGAGATGCGCCTGAAGGCCGAGGAAGGAGCGCGCGTTGCCGTAGCGCGCGGCGAGCGTGTCGGCGTCCGCCGATGGCAGCACCTGCCCGACGAGCGCGCCTGCGTCGTCGCCGGGCGGCTCGGCGAAGTAGGCGTCGAGCAGGTCCGGGCGGGGCCCCGTGTCGGCGTCGAGGAACAGGATCCAGTCGCGCGTGGCGCGCGCCGCGCCGACGTTGCGCGCGTGCGCGGGCGAGCGCTCGCCGGGCGCGTCGACGACGATCACCCCGGCGTCCGCAGCCGCCGTGCCGGCGTTGTCCACGAGGATCAGCTCGTCCCCGAGCCCGATGTCCAGCGACACAAGCGCCGCGATGGCGACCCTGGCCGCGTCGCGGTCGCCGGCGAACGGCATCACGACGCTGACCTCAGGCCGGCCCACTCACCGCTCCTCGCCTGCGCAGGCGCATCAGCAGTCCGCGCAGCTGATCGAGCTCACGCGGATCCGCGAAGCCGGTCGCCCACAGCAGCAAAGGTATCGCCGCGAACGCCGCTGCGCGGGAGAGGAAGCCGACGGCTCCGTGGGTCGGGAGCAGCAGGTCACCAGCCACCGCGACCGCGCCCATCACGAACGTCACCTGCAGCAGGCGGCGCCACTCGAAGGCAACCGGGAACGCGTGGCGCGTGAGCAGGTGCATCACCACGAGCATCACGGCGTACGCGCCGCACAGCGCGATGCCGGCGCCGGCAATTCCCAGCGGCGGGACCAGCACGACCAGCATCACGACGTTGACGACCAGGCCCGCCAGCGCCGCCGGGAAGTTCCGCGTGGTCACCTTGGCGCGGCCGGCGATCACCAGGAACACGACCCACAGGCCGTACATCGCCCAGCCGAGCGAGACCCACGGGAGCGCGCGGTAGGCGCCGAAGTAGGAGGGGGCCGTCAGCAGCCGCAGAATCCAGCGGCCTTCGAGCGCCAGGCCCGCGACCGCCCAGCCGCTGATCAGCACGTAGTAGGTGGTCACCAGCCCGTACAGCCGCGACGCCTCCGCGTCGTCGGAGACGGAGTAGGCAAGCGGCGGCCACGCGTACTGGAACGCGCGGACGATGAAAGCGACCGCGCCGGCCAGCTTGATTGCGATCGAGTACAGCCCCGCCAGCGCAGGGCTGCGGTCGTGGTACACGTAGTAGCGGTCGACGATGCTGAGCGCGTATACCGAGGCCTCGGCGGGCACGGTCGGCAACCCGAAGCGCAGCAGCTGACCGAACCGCTCCGCCCCAACCCCGTGGCGCGGCAGCAGGCGGTGGCGCATGTTCCACCAGAGACCGAACAGCACCAGCGTCGAGGCGCCGTAGTTACCCAGCAGCAGTCCCCGCGCGCCGTCTCTCAAACCGACGACGAGCACCACCGAAGCGGCGATCGTCATGCCGACGTTCAACAGCGAGGCGACGACGTACGCGCGGATCCGCTCGTCGACGCGCAGCAGCGCGTAGGCGAGCTCGAGGTTGGTGAACGCCCACAGCCCCAGTACCGCGATCAGGAAGGTGACGACGTCACGGTGACCGAGTATCAGCTTCGACAGCGGCGCCGAGGCCGCAGCGAGGATCGCCGAAGCGATCGTCGTCGCGACCAGCAGGAAGAGCACCGCGCGGCGCGCCAGCGCGTCCCGGCGCTGCTGGTCGGCGTCGCTGAAGTGGTAGCGCAGGAACGCCTCGATCATCCCGAAGCGGACGACGATGCTGATGAAGATCACGCCGTTGCCGAGCAGTTCGACGACCCCGTAGCCGGCCGGATTGATGTACCGCGTGTAGAGCGGCAGCAGCAGGACCGCGATGAACTTCGAGACGACATCGGCGACCTGGTAGGCCGCCAGCGACCTGATCAGCCGCTGGAGGTAGCGCGTCACGACGGGGAACGGTACGGATCGCTACCTGCGCACCGTGACGATCGCCTGCGAGATGGTCCGCAGGGACGGATGATGGTTCCCCGGAAACGAGCCCGTGTTGCACGCCGCATCGGTTACCTGCAGGCCGATCAGGTACCGGCCCGCGGCAGCGGGACGTCCCTTGATCAGGCCGTTCCAGGTGGTGCTCTGCGCGGCCCAGGCGGTGAGGAAGCTCTTCACCTCGGTGAGCCGTCCGCGGCGCCCGATCCGGTAGATGAGCACGGTCGCGCCGCGGCCCTCGTTGCCGGTGTAGGCGATCTTCACGCCGGTCGGATGGGTGCGTGAGATACCGCGGGGGCTGACGCTGGTGACGACCGGATTCGGCGGCGCCGTCTTGACCGTCACCGGTTCGGGCCCGGATTGGTTGGAGATCGTGACGATCCGGCGGGCGCCGATCAGGCGGACCTTGATGTAGTAGCGGCCGTCGGGGGCGACGCTGCCGTTCGACTCACGACCGTTCCAGACGAAGTACGA
>DATKFF010000325.1:0-3052 GCA_035511595.1 Solirubrobacteraceae bacterium
CGCGTTGTAGCGCTTGGCGGTCGACGCGGTCAGCAGGTTGACCGCCGCCATGTCGACCTTGAACGTGCCCATGTCGAGGTGGTCGAGGCCATAGCGCTCGGCGATCGCCCGCGAAAGCTGATCTCCGGTGATCGCGTGCTGCTCCAACAGCAGGCGCTCAGGCGGGACCCCCATGGCCCGAGCTTCGTCGATCGCGCGCTCGACCCGCTCGCGATCGCAGAGCCCCAGCTCGATCAGGACGTCGGTGAGAAAGCGGCTTGAGCCACCGCGCCGGCTGGGCGGCGTGACGCCGTTCCAGTCCGACGCGTGCTCGGCGGCCGCCTCCTGACCGCCGCCGCCGCCTACCGCCCAGAGATGAGGTCCGTCACCGGTGCTCATCGTCCCCGCGCTGCGGCCCGCATCTCCTCGACGGGCGCAGCCCTCCCCGTGAACCGCTCAAAGCTGAGCGCGCCCTGGGCGACGAGCAGATCCAGGCCGTCGACGATGGGCAGCCCGCGGTCGCGGGCAGCACCGATCAGCGATGTCTCGGCATCGCCGTAAACGAAATCGACCACGCACCCGAACATCGCTAGTTCATCGGCGCTCACAGGCAGCTGCTTGAACTGCGCACGATCGCCATCGAGTCCCGACGGCGTGCAGTTGATAAGGAAATCGGCGGGCCGTGCCTCGCCGACCGCGGAGCCCCCCAACTGCTCGCTCAGCTCCCGCGCCCGCTCGGGGTGGCGGTTCCACACGAACACCTGCGCCGCGCCCGCGTCGAGCATCGCCCAGACCGCGGCGCGCGCGCTGCCGCCCGCGCCCAGCACGAACGCCGTGCTGCCCGCGACCGGATGCGGAAGCGAGCCGATCAGCGCCGGAGCGTCGGTGTTGTCCGCGACCACCGAACCACCCGGCTCGAACAGCAACGTGTTAGCGGCGCCTATCTCCCGCGCGGCGTAGCTGGCCTCGTCGGCCAGCCGCAGGGCGTCCTGCTTGTGCGGGATCGTGACGTTGGCGCCGCGGAAGCCCGCACCGGGCAATCCAGCGACGGTCTCGGCGAACAGGGCCGGGGGCACGGGCAGCAGCTGGTAGCGCCACTCGCCGAGGCCGACGGCCCGGAGCGCCGCGTTTTGCATCCGCGGCGAGCGGCTGTGGGCAACCGGCCAGCCGAGCACGCCGAGGCGGGTGCGCTCAGCCACTACCGGTCAGCACTTCGTCGGCGAGCGCCCGCCATTCTGGGCTCGAGCCGACTGGTAGCGCGCGGAGTCGGCGAGGAACTGGTGGTAGTTAGACGAGAACACGCTCGCGCCGTTGCCGCATGGCTTGACGACGAAGTACAGGTAGTGGGTGCGTGCGGGGTGGGCGGCGGCCTCAATCGCGGACAGCCCGGGGTTGCCGATCGGGGTCGGCGTCAGCCCCTTGTGGATGCGGGTGTTGTAAGGCGACTGCGCCGACAGCTGGGAGCTGGTCAGAGGCTTGGTGTAGTCGTTGAACTCGTATCTGCTGGTCGAGTCCATCCCGAGGGCGATCCCGTCCTTCAGCCGGTTGTAGATCACCGACGCGACGAGCGGGCGATCATGCGCGGTGGCGGCCTCCTCCTCGACGATCGAGGCGATGATCAGGACGTCGTAAGGGGTCAGGTGCTTGCTGCGCGCGTAGCCGAGCCCGACGGTCGCGAACTCCGTGCGGAACTGCTTCAGCTGGTCGGCGACCAGTGCGCCGATGCTGATCGGCTCCCGCACCTGGTAGGTGTCGGGGAACAGGAACCCCTCGAGCGAGTGCGTCCCTCGCGGCGCGCCATACGCGCTCGGGTTCAGGAGCGGTGAGCGGCGGGTCGCCGCGAAGTAACTGCCCTTGACGCCTTCGGTCCGCAGCAGCCCGCTGATCTCGACCCTGGTCCGCCCGGGGACGAGCGTCACGTTGGTCACCTTCGCGGCCGGCGGCGGGGTGGTCAGCACCTTCAGCGCCTGCCCGTAGCTCATGTCCTGCTGCAGGTGGTAACTGCCGGCCATGATCTTGCCGCTGTCGCCCCCAAGGGCCGCGCGCAACTCGAAGAAGAAGCCGGACGCGACCACACCGTCGCGCTCGAGCAGGCTCCCGACCCCGCTGGTCCCGGTGTGCGGCGGGATCGTGACTGTCACGCTGCCGTGGCCGGACCCGTGAAACGGCTGGAACAACTCGACACAGAACCAGATCACGGCGGCGGCCAGCAGCAGCGCCACCAGCGCCAGGACGCGGACCGTTGAGCGGCGCCTGGCGGACGGCGCCGGACCGTTCGTCTGGGCTGGCGGCCCACGCCTGCGCGGAACCCGCGGAGCAGCGGCGATCGCGCCGGTACGCTCCCGCCAGCCAACCCGGCGGGTTCCCGAGGCGACCTCCTGGTCGTGCTCCGACTCGGCGGGCTCATCACCGTCGGTCGCCGGGACTAGCCACTCGTCGGTCGGCTCGGGCAGACCGGCTCCCGGCTCGGGCGGCATCTCCCGCGACTCTGGCAGAGCGGCCGGCGGCTCCGGCTCGGGCGGCGGCGTCGACGCCTCGACGCTCCGACCGCGCCGGCGCTCGCGCTCGAGCCGCGCCGCTTCGCGCTCCTCGGGGCTCCGCTCGGACCGCTCAGCCATCGCCCTCCTCGTTTGGTCCGACTGCAGTGTGCGCAGCCAGCCAACCCTCGAGCAGGTGCGCGGCCGCACGCGAGTCTTCGCTGGCGCTGCCGCCGCCGCGCTCTGCCAGCCGCGTCGTGAAGCGCTCGTCGTAGAGCTCGACCGGCACGGTCAGCTCGCGCCTCAACAGCTCCGCGAATTCCCGCGCCTCACGTGTCTGTTCGCTGTCGGCGCCGGACAAGGACAGCGGCAGGCCGACGACGACGCGGTCGACGTCGAGCTCCCTGACCAGCCCGCGCAGGCGACCCAGTCCGCGCCTCGACTTCGGCCGAAGTACCGGCTCGATCGGCGTCGCGAGGACGCCAGTCGGATCGCTGACCGCGCACCCACAGCGAGCGCTGCCGTAATCCAGCGCAAGCACGCGCACGGACCTTAACGTTTCGAGGCGAGCGCCGCCTCGATGGCCGCGCGCGTCG
>DATKFF010000326.1:0-6655 GCA_035511595.1 Solirubrobacteraceae bacterium
GCCGCCAGCAGCTCCTCGAGCCCGGCGCCGGTCGCCTGCTCGTGGAGGAACGACTCGTTGCTCGTGTTCTCGAGCAGCCTGCGGACCAGGTAGGCCATGCCTGCGACCAGGTCGCCGACGGGGCAGTACGTGCGCACTCGGAAGCCGCGAGCGGCGAGCGCGTCCTGCAGCTCGTCGCCGAGACCGCGCAGCACCTGGATCTCCAGGTCGCGGTCATCGCCGCCGCTGAGACGGTTGTAGGCGATCGCGTGCGAGACGGAGCGCAGGTTGTGCGACGCGACCGCCACGCGGACGTCGGGACGGGCGTCGAGCAGGGCTCGCGTCAGCGCCTCGAAGTTACGGTCGCAGTCGGCCTTGACCTCGAACACCGGCGCCGGCCAGCCCTGCTGCCGCGCCTCGACGAGCTCGTGGTCCCAGTAGGCGCCCTTCACGAGCCGCACCGTCAACGGCGGCGTGCGGCTCACCGAGCGCGTCCAGCCGAGAATCAGCGACAGCAGCTCGGGAGAATCGCGCAGGTAGGCCTGAAGCACCATCCCGGCGGACGGCCCCGACGAGAACTCCGGTTCGGACAGGACCTCGAGGACGAGCTCGAGCACCGCCTCGCGCGAGTCCAGCGATTCCATGTCGATGTGGACGTGCGCGCCGAGATCACGGGCCCGGCCCAGCAGCGGACGCAGGCGCGCGGCGGCATCGTGCTTGCCGCGCTCGGGCGCGTCGGGCCTCAGCAGCGGCGTCAGCGCCGAGATCTTGACCGACACATTGGCGCGCGGCAGCGTCCCGAGCCCGTCCCGCTCGAGCGTCGGGCGCTCCGGCCAGCGCGCCGACTCCGTGGCGATCCGTTCGAGCGCGTCCGCGCAGCGCGCGGCGTACCGGTCCGCCTCGGCTTCGGTGACGGTGGCCTCGCCGAGCAGGTCGACCGAGCTGGCGACCCCGTGCTCCCACAGGCCGCGCAGCACGCGGGAGGCCGAGGCGGGCGTCTCGCCGACGATGAACCGGTGCGCCATGTGCTTGACGCCCGCTGCGGCCGCCGCGCCGACTGCCGCTCGGGCAGCCCTGACGTCGGAGATCCGCATCGCCGCCGCGATCGGAGGGGGAGCGTCGGGCAGCTCCTCGAGGAATCCGTGGAGATGCCGCGCCACGTCGTCGAGCGACCGGCACGCCGGGACGACGTCGACGAACCTGAACAGGGCCGCCCGGAGCTCGCGATCGCGCGCGGCGAGATCCAGAGCGCGCGCGTCGAGCGCGCGCATCGGGTGGCGCGCGCTCGACGGGAACGCACCGGCGAGCTCGGCGCCGATGCGGCGGATCTCGGTCTCGAGCTGATCCGTGCTCACTGCAAGCTGCGTCACGGTCAGGCGTTGAGAATGTTGACCGCACGCGCCACGACCAGCCCGATCGTCAGCAGCGACCCGAGCGCCTGGACGCTCATCAGACACTTGGCCGCGGCGGTCAGAGGCATCGTGTCGGTTGGGCTGAACGCCGTCGCGTTGGTGAACGAGGTGTAGAGGTAGTCGATCAGGCGAGGCTTCCAGTTCGGTCGACAGTACTTGGCGCCTTCACCGCTCATCTGCGGGAACAGGAAGTCCGCATAGTCGGGCTCGTCGAACGCCCGCGCCACCGGTCCGCCGCGGTCGAGCTCGAAATACCACAGACCGAACAGGAGCACGTTGGTGGCCCACAGGGCGATCCCGGAGAAGACCAGCGAGCGTCCGGTCTGCTTCGAGCCCTGCAGCAAGAAATGAATCAGCAGCACCAGCGAGAAGAGGTTCACGGCGCTCACCAACCCGATCAGCCCGATCGCGACTCGCCGGCGCACCTTCGAATAGCGGAGCTTGGGATGCGGCGAGGCGAGCACGAGCGCGAGCAACAGCGCGCCCTCGACGGCCGGCAGCAGCCAACTGGGTCCGAGCGTCAGCTTCGCCGGGAGGAACAGGTCCAGCAACAGCGCGGCCGCCACGACGAGCTGGGGTCCCCAGTACGGCGACCACCCGTCGAGCGTCGCTACGATGCGGGACCCGAGCGCCAGTTCCCGCTGTCCTCGCCCATGTGTTGGATGGTCCATGCGCTCAAATGGTGGCAGGCGAATGCGACGACCATTCGGCAGGAGGTGGACGTGCAGTTCACGAAAGACCACAGGATGGGACGCTTTCTTGGCCTTGCCGTGTCCGCCGCGGCCGCGCTGACGGTGGCGGCCTGCGGCGGCTCCTCGAGCAGCTCCAGCCGAGCCGATGCGGTCGCCCCGAGTACGCCCGCCAGCACTCCAGCGAGCACCCCCGCCACCACCACGCAGGCGACGACGACCACGGCCACCACCCAGACGGTGACGGCCAAGGCCGGCCCGCCGCCCTGCCGCGCGGCCGACCTGTCGCTGTCGTACCTCGGAGGCCAGGGCGCCACGGGCCACGGAGAGCTCGGCTTCGCGCTTCGCAACACCAGCGCTCAGACCTGCTCGACGTACGGCTATCCCGGCATCCAGTTCCTCGATCAGGCCGGCCACGCGCTGCCGACCGTTCCGACCCACACCACCCAGGACTTCTTCGGGACGCTGCCGAAGCTGCCGCTCACCGTGGCTCCAGGCGCCACCGTCTCGTTCCGGCTCGGCGTCACGCACGGGGTGACCTCCTCGGCGGGCTGCACGACCGCGGCCGGGCTTCAGGTGATCCCCCCGAACGACACGGCCACGCTGAAGGTGACGATCGGCAACGGCGGCGCGTACGAGTGCCAGACGGCGACCGTCTCGCCGCTTCAGCGCGGCAGCTCCGCCTACCCCTGAGTCGAGGCCTGCCCCTGGACCGCCTCGAAGTGGACGACGTCGTCGACGTCGCGCTCACGCACGAGCCCGTCGCGCTCGAGCAGGTCGAGGTGCCCGAGCACCTCCGACAGCGTCAGGTAGGCCTGTGTGACCGCGACGTTGCCCCACATCTGGAGCGCGATCTCGTAGGCGGTCAGCGACCCGACGTCGAGCATCCTCAGGATCTTCTGGGCACGGCGGCTGTGCAGCCGCAGACGCTCGTCGATCACAGCGACGTGGTCGGTGATCGGGTCGCCGTGACCGGTCAGCACGAGCTCGGCCGGCAGCTCGCGGGTCGCCAGCATCGAGTCGATGTAGGTGATCAGCGCCTTGGGCCGGGGGGAGTGCTGGTCGCCGTCGAGTGGCCTCGAGACGAGCGGGTTGGACGAGATGTGCGCCAGCAGGTGATCGCCGGCGATCAGGATCTGGCGCTGCTCATCCCAGAAGATCGTGTCCGACGGACTGTGCCCGGGTCGGTGTAGCACCCTGAGCTTGCGGTCGCGCAGCGTCAGCTCGCCGCCGTCTCGCAGCGGCCGGGTCACGTCCCCGCGCGAACCGAACGCCCTGAACGCGACCCCGACCGCCCCCAGCACGGTCGTCAGATCGGCCGGGATGCCGTGGCGGCGCATGATCGCCTGCGCGTAGTCGTCGTCGGCGATCACGCTGTCTCGTAAATTCGACAGGTAGGGCGCCAGCAGCTCGAGCGCGGCGACCTCCGCACCGGAGCGGCGCGCAAGGATCTCGAGCAGCCCGAGGTGGTCCATGTGCTGATGGGTGAGCACGATCAGCTCCAACTCCTCGATCGTGCGCCCGTGGACCGCCAGCGCCTGCTCGAGCTCATCGAGCGACTTGCCCGAGTTCGGCCCCGTGTCGATCAGCGTCAGCGGCTCGTCCTCGAGCAGGTAGCAGTTGACGCGCCCCACGGCGAACGGGGTCGGCACCGCGAGCCGGTGGATCCCGGCGGCGGCCGCGGTCGCGAGCGCTTCCTCGGCGGACGGCCCCGGAGGCTCGGGCAGCGTCAAGAACGGATCACGGCCAGCACCTCGTCGCGCCGGCGCTCCATGTCTTCACGACTGCGAACCGACTCCAGGCACAACCGCAACAGCGGCTCGGTGTTCGACGGGCGCACGTTGAAGTGCCAGTCCTCGTACTCCACCGACAGTCCGTCGAGCCGGTACTGGTACCCGTCGGCGTAGCGTTCGGCGAGCTCCTCGAGCCTCGCGTGCTGGTCCGAGACCTCCGAGTTGATCTCCCCGGAGATGAAGTACTTCGAGCGATACGGCTCGAGCAGCTCCGACAGCGTCGCGCCCCGCACCGAGAGCAGCTCGAGCATCAGCAGCGCCGGAATCGTCCCCGAGTCCGCGCAATAGAAGTCGTGGAAGTAGTAGTGCCCGGACACCTCGCCGCCGAACGCGGCGTGCTCCTCACGCATCCTGCTCTTGAAGAACGCGTGACCGACCCGGTTCATCAGCGCCCTGCCCCCGGCGCGCTCCACCGTGTGGGGCACCGCCCAGCTGGCGCGCACGTCGTAGAGGATCGTCGCGCCGCGCTGCTTGCTGAGCATCGAGTCCGCCAGCAGCGCGGTCAGGAAGTCGCCGTCGACGAACGCGCCGCGCTCGTCAATGAAAAAGCAGCGGTCGGCGTCGCCGTCCCACGCGATCCCCAGGTCGGCCCCCTGGCGCAGAACCTCGCCCATGATGAACTCGCGGTTCTCCGGGAGCAGCGGGTTCGGCTCGTGGTCGGGGAAGTTGCCGTCGGGCGTGAAGTAGTTCTCCTCCAGGTCGAGGCCCAGCCGCTCGAGCAGCGGCCCGATCATCGGCCCGGCCATCCCGTTGCCGCCGTCGACCACGACCCGGAGCGGCTTCACCGCCCCGGGGTCGATGAACCGCAGCACCGTCTCCTGGAAGTCCTCTGCGATCGAGACCGGCTCGACCGAGCCGCCGCCGGGCGCGGGCCCGAGGCCGGCGTCGATCCGGTCACGAATCTCCTTCAGCCCCGCGTCGCCGGAGAGCGGCAGCGCGCCTCTGGAGACCAGCTTGGCGCCCGTGTAGTCCTTGGGGTTATGCGAGGCGGTGCACATCAGGCCGCCGTCGAGGTCGCGGGAGCCGACCAGGAAATAGAGCATCTCGGTGGCCACCATCCCCGCGTCGAGCACGGTCGCGCCCTCGCTGGAGATCCCTTCTCGGTAGGCGGCCGCGAGCTCCGGCGCCGTCAGCCGCATGTCGTGCCCGAGGCCCAGCCGCAGCTCGGCGGCCGGCTTGCGCTCGAGCTCGGCGATCACCCGCACGAACGAGCGCCCGATCAGCTCGGCGACGCCGGCGTCGATCTCCGTGTCGTACAGCCCGCGGATGTCGTAGGCCTTGAAGATGTCTGGATTGGCGATCGCGCCCACGTGTGGCCATGCTACCCGCGCCCAGCGCCTGCGGGCGGCCCGCGCGGGCCACACCTGATTGGATAATCGCCCCGTGAAGCCGGCTGTGATGATCCTGTGCGGGGGGCGCGGCACGCGCCTCCAGGAGCGCACACAACTGCTCCCGAAGCCGCTCGTCGAGATCGGGGGACGGCCGATCGTGTGGCACGTGATCCAGATCTACCTCGCGCAGGGGTTCACGCGGTTCCTGTTGCTGACGGGCTACCGCCGTGACCAGATCGAGGAGTTCGTGGCGGGCGAGAGCTGGCCCGAGGGCGTCGAGATCCGCTGCCTGCCGACCGGGGATGAGACTCCGACCGGCGGCCGGGTCCACCTCGGCGCCCGGGCGCTCGAGGACGAGCTGTGCTGCGTCACCTACGCCGATGGGGTCGCCGACGTGGACCTCGACGCGACGCTCGGTTATCACCGGGAGCACGGCGCCGCCGCGACGATGACGGTCGTCCGGCCGACGCTCCAGTTCGGCGTCGCGCAGCTCAACGGCGACGGGGTGGTCCGCGGGTTCGTGGAGAAGCCACGCAGCGAGCTGTGGGTCAACGGCGGCTTCTTCTGCTTCGCGCGCCCAGCGCTCGAGTTGCTCTCGATCGACAGCGTGCTGGAGCGCGAGCCGCTCGAGCGGCTGGCGGCTGCCGGCGAGCTGCGCGCATTTCGCCACGACGGCTTCTGGGCGTGCATGGACACGCACAAGGACGCCGTCGAGCTCGGCGACATGTGGGCGCAGGGTCGCGCGCCGTGGAAGCTGTGGAACTGAGCGGCCGCTCGGCGCTGGTGACGGGGGCGCACGGGCTGCTCGGCTCGTGGCTCGTCAAGGCGCTGCTCGAGGGCGGCGCCAACGTGGTGGCGCTGCGCCGCGACGAGCCTGCGGTCTCGAGCCTCGAGCTGCTGGGGCTGGATCGCGAGGTCGACGTCGTCCACGGCGACGTGTGCGACGAGGACGTGGTGGCGCGCGCGCTCAACGAATACGACGTCGACAGCGTCTTTCACCTCGCCGCGCAGACGCTCGTGGGGACGGCCAACCGCGCGCCGCTGTCGACGTTCGAGACGAACGTCCGCGGCACCTGGGTGCTGCTCGAGGCGAGCAGGCTGCACGGGGCCGAGCGGGTGATCGTCGCCTCCTCGGACAAGGCCTACGGCCATCAACCCGAGCTGCCCTACCGGGAGGACCAGGCGCTGCAGCCGATCTACCCCTACGACGTCTCCAAGGCCGCGGCCGACATGCTCGCGCGCTCCTACTGGCACACGTTCGAGCTCCCCGTCGCAGTCACCAGGTTCGCGAACCTCTATGGCGGCGCCGACACGAACCACTCCCGGCTGATCCCCGAGGCGGTGTGCGCGGCGCTCGCGTCCCGCCCGCCCGAAGTGCGCTCGGACGGATCGCCCGAGCGCGACTTCCTCTACGTCGAGGACGCCGCCCGCGCCTACCTGGCGATCTGGGA
>DATKFF010000327.1:0-8906 GCA_035511595.1 Solirubrobacteraceae bacterium
TCGGGGTTGAGGATCTCGACGCCGGCGGGCAGGTCGATGTCCTTGGCGGTGATCTCACCCGGGCCGGTCACGACCAGCGGGGCCTCGACCTCGGTCGCGTCGGTATGCATCCGGCAGACCACGCCCTTGAGGTTCAGGACGATGTCGGTGACGTCCTCTTTGACGCCGCGGATCGTCGAGAACTCGTGGGCGACGCCCTCGATCCGGACACTCGTCACCGCCGCGCCCGCGAGCGAGGACAGCAGCACGCGCCGCAGGGAGTTGCCGAAGGTGTAGCCGAAGCCACGGTCCAGTGGCTCGATCGTGAACGAGCCACGATTGTCATCAACGGCCTCGCTGGAGATTCGGGGGACTTGGAAGTCGAGCATCACGGTCCTAACGTCGTGGGTTCATGCGCCGTCTGGGCGGCTGGGTGCCGCACGGCGCCCAAGCGGGCTCGCGCGGCTGGGAAGGTTTCGTTACTTCGAGTACAGCTCGACGATGAGCTGCTCCTGCACCGGCGCGGCGATCTCCCGCCGCTCCGGCCTGCGCAGCACCTTCGCCGTAAGAGCGTCGTGGTCTGCCTGAAGCCAAGCCGGCACCTGACCGGTCAGCTCTGTCGCGTCGCGGATCACCTGGCCCGCGGTCGAGCGCTGGTGGATCGCGATCACGTCCCCATCCTTCAGCTGGTAGCTCGGGATGTTCACCCGCCGCCCGTTCACGGTCCAGTGTCCGTGCAGGATCAGCTGGCGCGCCTGGCGGCGCGAGGCGGCAAATCCGAGCCGGACGAGGACGTTGTCAAACCGGCACTCGAGCATCCGCAGCAGGTTCTCGCCCGTGACCCCCGGCTGCTGGGAGGCCTTGGCGTAATAGTTGCGGAACTGCTTCTCGAGCACGCCGTAGTAGCGGCGCGCCTTCTGCTTCTCCCGCAGCTGGACGCGGTACTCGCTCTGCTTCTGGCGACCCCGGCCGTGCTCGCCCGGCGGGTACGAGCGACGCTCGACGCCGCACTTGTCGGTCAGGCAGCGCTCACCCTTGAGGAACAGCTTCTGTCCCTCACGGCGGCACTGCTTGCACTGGGGCGATGTGTCTCTTGCCATTCGTTCCTATACGCGGCGGCGCTTGCGCGGCCGTGTTCCGTTGTGGGCCTGTGGCGTGACGTCCTTGACCCCGAGCACCTCGAGCCCGGCGGCCTGGAGCGAGCGGATCGCGGTCTCACGACCGGAGCCCGGCCCCTTGACGAACACCTCGACCTTCTGAAGGCCGTGCTCGATGCCCTTGCGGGCGGCCGCGTCCGCGGTCACCTGGGCGGCGAACGGGGTCGACTTGCGTGAGCCCTTGAAACCGGCGCCGCCGGCGGACTCCCAGGCGATCACATTGCCCTCGCGGTCGGTCAACGACACGATCGTGTTGTTGAACGAGGTCTTGATGTGCGCCTGGCCGATCGGAATGTTCTTACGGACGCGCCGGCGCCCGCGTTGGGGTCTACGAGGTGCGGGCATCTACTTCTTGGTCGCCTTTTTCTTACCGGCGACCTGCATCCGCTTCGGACCCTTGCGGGTGCGGGCGTTGGTCTTGGTGTTCTGACCATGCACCGGCAGGCCGCGGCGGTGGCGCAACCCGCGGTAGGAGCCGATCTCCTGGAGACGCTTGATGTTCTGCGAGCGCTCGCGGCGGAGATCACCCTCGACGGTCAGCTCGCCGTCGATCAGCTCACGCAGCTTGACGACCTCGTCCTCGGTAAGGTCGCGGACCTTGCGGTCGGGCTCGATGTGGGCCTGGTCGAGCAGCTTGTTGGCGGTCGAACGGCCGACCCCGTAGATGTAGGTCAGGCCGACCTCGACGCGCTTGTTGAGTGGGATGTTGACCCCGGAGATGCGCGCCATCTAGCCCTGCCTCTGCTTGTGGCGGGGATTCGAGCAGATGACAAGGACCCGCCCGTTGCGGCGGATGATCTTGCACTTTTCGCACATCGGCTTGACAGACGGTCTTACTTTCACGCGCTCTTAGCTCTCTAATCGAGGTCGAGGGTTGTCCTGGCTAGTTTCCTCAGCTCGGCTCTGGAGACCGCTGGGGGGTCGCCGCTACCGAGCTGAAGCGAGGCACCGCAGCGAGAAAAGACGGCGCCGCGGGCGCATCCACGGATACTAGCAGGGGCCTTTCGGTTGTTAGGCCGTCGCAAGCTCGGATCCAGCGGCGCCCCGGCCGGCGTCTCAGGCGGCCGCGCGCCCGCCCTTCGCCTCGTGCCAGGGGGTAAGGATCCGGGGGCCCGCCGCGGTCACCGCGACCGTGAACTCGAAGTGCGCCGCCAGCGATCCGTCCTGGGAGTAGATCGCCCAGCGATCCTCGCCGACCCGGACCGCCTGGCGGCCCGCCGTGACCATCGGCTCGATCGCCAGCACCATCCCCTCCTCGAGCAGGATCCCGGTCCCGGCCTCGCCGTAGTTGGGGATCTGCGGGTCCTCGTGCATGCTCCGCCCGATCCCGTGGCCGACGAGCGAGCGGACGATCGACAGGCCCGCGGCCTCGACGTGCTCCTGGACCGCGTGCGAGACGTCACCGAGGTGGTTGCCGGGGCGGGCCTGCTCCACCGCCAGGAACAGCGCCTCCTCGGTGACCCTGAGGAGCTTCTGCGCGACCGGGGTGACCGGCCCGACCGGGAAGGTCCGCGCCGCGTCCGCGACCCAGCCGTCCCGGACCACGCCGATGTCGATCGAGAGCAGATCGCCGCGGCCGAGCTTGTAGGACCCCGGGATCCCGTGGACGATCATCGAGTTGGGGGATGTGCAGATCGACCCGGGGAACCCGCGGTACCCCTTGAACGCCGGCTCGGCTCCCTGCGAGCGGATGAACTTCTCGGCGGCCTCGTCGAGCTCACGAGTCGTGATTCCCGGCCGGATCTTTCCGGCCAGCAGGTTCATCGTGCGGACGAGAATGTCGCCGGCGGCGGCCATCTTGTCGATCTCCTCCGGCGTTTTCTTGATGATCATCCGCGCGCTCCTCTCTAAACGTTTTCCTCGAGCCGGAGGGTCGCGATCACGGCGCGGATGTGATCGTGGACCTCAGCCGGATCGCGCGTTCCATCGATCCTGCGCAGCAGCCCCTGCTCGTCGTAGTAGCCGATCAGCGGCTTGGTCTTCTCGTGGTAGACGTCGAGCCGGTGGCGGATCACCTCGGGCTTGTCGTCGTCACGCTGCATCAGCCGTGAGCCGTCCTGGTCACAGACCTCGTCGTGCTTGGGCGGATCGAACTCGACGTGATAGTTGTGGCCGGCTTTCACGCACACGCGGCGGCCCGCCAGACGGCGCTCCAGTTCCTCGTCGGGCACGTCGAGCAGCAGCACCGAGTTGATCCGCCGGCCCATCTCGCCGAGCTGCTTGTCGAGCGCCTGGGCCTGATCGATCGTCCGCGGGAAGCCGTCGAGGATGAAACCGTCCCGGGCATCCTCCTGCTGCAGCCGGTCGGCGACCATCGCGACGATCACGTCGTCGGGGACAAGCTCGCCGGCGTCCATGTATCGCTTGGCCTCCTTGCCAAGATCGGTCCCGTTCTTGACGTTCTCCCGGAGCATGTCCCCCGTGGCGATATAGGGCAGCTGGAAGTCGTTGCGCAGCCGCTCGGCCTGCGTGCCTTTTCCGGCTCCAGGAGGGCCAAACAGGATCAGGTTCAACTCGGACACGAGGACCACTTTATCGGCGGCGAGCGCGCCGCGGGCGGGCTGCCGGAGCCGGCCCGGCGTAGCCGCGAGCGCCCGCGTGTCGCCTGAGCGCCAGGAGTCGGCTCACCGGCGTGGCGCGCCCCCACGCCACGCCGGTACCTAGCCGACCGATGCCCCCTATTGCCCCCTGCTGCCGCCTGCCACCACGTCGAACTTCAGCGGCCTCAGCCTTACGTGATCCGGAACGGTAGACCGCTTCGGGCGGCTTCGCCCCAGGGGACTACCCCAGGGTTTCCGGCTTCCGATCTCGCCGCTTCGATCGCCGCCACGAGCTCCATCCAACCGGCGAACGACCGGGGGTCCCCGGCCCCCACCGAGACCAGCCCGCGGATCGGGTCGGAGTCGATCTCGATCGACAGCTGAATGTCCGCCGTGTGATTCCTCACGGGAACGATCATCGCGCCATCGATGCCGGTTCGCCCCAGGCATCCACCCAAGGATTAACATCCCGCCCGTGTCTGTGCGGGACAGACGCGAAGGGCCGATGCGCGGTGAGGCCGAGCTGCTGGAACGCGACGCGCCGCTGCAGGCGATCGCGAACGCTCTGACCAGCGCCGCCACCGCGGCGGGCACGGCGCTGCTGCTGGTCGGCCATGCCGGAATGGGCAAGACCCGCGTGCTGGAAGCTGCGCGCGATACAGCCCGGGCCGATGGCCTCCGGGTGGTTCGGGCGGCCGGAGCCGAGCTCGAACAGAACATCGCGTTCGGCGTGGCCGGCCAGCTGCTGCGCGCGTTGTCGAACGAGCTGCCGGCCGCCCAGCGCCGGGCGCTGATCGGGAGTGCACCGCCCCGGATCCGTGCGCTGCAGCGGTTCGACGAGCAGAGCGGCACGTTGGAGGCCGAAGACGAGATCGCGGTGTCCCACGGCCTGTTCACCCTGCTCGCGGACGCCACCGAGACCGAGCCGGTGCTGATCGAGATCGACGATCTGCACTGGTGCGACGCGGCCTCGCTGCAGTTCCTCCTCTACTGCCTGCACCGGCTCGACGAGTTGGCGGCGACGATCGTGATGGCGGTTCGGCCCGGAACGGGCGAGGAGCACCCCGCGAGTCCGATCGGGCGGCTCTACGCTCACCCCCGGGTCGAGGTGATAACGCTCGAGCCGCTGGGGCTCGACGCGGTCGGTGAGCTCGTGCACCGGGCGATCGGTGACCGGACGGATCCGGCGCTGATCCAGGTCTGCCTCGACGTCACCTCCGGCAACCCGTTCTATCTCCACGAGCTGCTGCTGGCGCTGGCTGACGAGCCCGGCCTCCACGGCCGCCGGCTCGCCGAGCAGGCCCGGTCCCTCGCCCCGGACGCCGTCACACGGTCGCTGCGGCTGCGGATCGGTCGTCTCGGAGACGATGCCGTGGCGCTCGCGCGGGCGGTCGCGATCCTCGGAGAGGACGTCCCGCTGCGGCACGCCGCGGCGCTTTCAGGCCTGAGCATCGGACAGGCCGCCGGCGCGGCGGATTCGCTCGCCGCGGCCGAGATCCTGCGCGCCCGTGAGCCGCTCAGCTTCGTGCACCCGCTCGTCCGCCACGCGGTCGAGCGTGACACGCCTGCTTCGCAATTCGCCAGCCGCCACCTCGACGCGGCGCGCATGCTGTACGGCGAGGGGGCGGGACCTGAGCATGTCGCCGCGCACCTGCTCGTGGGACGAGCGCAGACGGACCCGTGGGTCGTCGAGCGGCTGCTGGCGGCGGCGCGCGAGGCCCGCTCGCGGGGGGCGCCGCAATCAGCGGCGCGCTACCTCGAGCGCGCGCTCGAGGAACCGCCGTCCGCCGAGGCGCGACCGGAGGTGCTCGCGGCGCTAGGAATCTCCGAGGCCGCGATCGGTTCACCGGCGGCCGCGCAGCACCTCGCGCAGGCGGCCGAAGGGATCGGCGATCCCCGCCGCCGTGCCGAGCTGGCGCTCAAGCGCGGGCACGCGCTCTACGCCCAGGGGCTGCACGAGCAGGCCGCGGCGGCGTATGACGCAGGTCTCGCCGAGCTGCCGAGCGAGCCCTCAGATCCCGAGGACCGCGAGCTCCACGATCAGCTCCAGACCGGGTTTGTGACGACGGCCTCGTTCGTCGCGTCGCTGCAACCGCAGGCGATCCAACGGTCCGAGCAGCTCCTCGCTCGAGCCATGGACGGCCCGCTCTCACAGGGGCAGCGGTTGTTGCTCGGTCAGGCCTCCGTCCACGCGGCGTTCGCCGGTCGGCCGGCAGCGGAGGTCCAGGCGCTCGCCGAGCGGGCGTGGGATTCGGGCGAGCTGCTCAGGCACGGGGACGCGGACGGCCTCGGCTGGAGCCTGCTGACCGCTGCGTTCGACCTCAGCGGCGACCTCGAGCGCTCTCTGGAGATCGCCGACGCGGCCGCCGAAGACGCGCGCCACCGCGATTCGCCGCTGCTGTTCGCGAGCGCCAGCTACGTACGGGTCCTCCCCCACCTGTGGCGGGGCGAGGTCGACCGCGGGCTCGCCGACTTCGAGCTGGCGTGGGAAGCTCGCCGCTACGGCTGGCGTCAGTGGAACCGCGCGGCGGCCGGGACTTATTGCCTGGCCCTGATCGAGACGGGTCAGCTCGAGCTGGCCGAGCAGGTGCTGACCGAGGACGCGCCGCTGGACGAGCCGCCGGATCTCGAGGACGCGGTGCGCGTATATGCGCTGAGCGAGCTGCGGCGGGCGCAGCGGCGTCCTGCCGAGGCGCTCGAGCTCGCGCTGACGATGGGGCCGCTCGTCGAGCAGTCGGTCAAATTCCTCGGCTACTGCCCCTGGCGAATCTCGGCTGCCGAATCTGCGCTGGTCGTCGGCGACCGCGACCGCGCGTTCGAGCTGGCCCGCGAGTCGCTCGCCAGAGCGGAGCAGACGCAGGTGACGCACGAGCGGATCGGGTCGCTGCGGGTGCTGGGCATGAGCCAGCCGCGGGCGGAGTCGATCGAGACGTTGCGGGCGGCGGTCGAGCTCGGCGCGTCGGCGCCACCCCGGCTCGAGACGATCCGGGCACTGGTCGAGTTCGGCGGCGCCCTGCGTCGCGCGAACGAGCGCGCCGCCGCCCGCGGGCCGCTCCAGCAGGCGGCGGACCTGGCGAGCCAGGGCGGCGCCTCGGTGCTGTATCAGCGGGCCCGGACCGAGCTCTCGGCGACCGGCGCGCGCCCGCGGCGCAACCAGCTGCTCAGCGGGCCGGCGTCACTGACTCCGAGCGAGCGGCGGATCGCCGCGCTCGCGGCCGCCGGTCAGACCAACCGTGAGATCGCCACAGTCCTGTTTGTGACGCCAAAGACCGTCGAGTACCACCTGCGCAACGCCTACCGGAAGCTCGACATCCGTACCCGGAACGAGCTGGCCGGGGCTCTTGAGCAGTAGGAGGCGGCGACCAGCCGCGCCTATTTGAGAAAGCCCTCGTAGTTGCGCATCATCAGCTGCGCCTCGAGCTGCTTCATCGTGTCGAGCGCGACGCCGATCACGATCAGGATCGAGGTGCCGCCGAACAGGAACGTCGCGCCGGTCTGGTCGATCAGGATCGTCGGCAGCGCTGCGATCGCGGCCAGGAACAATGCTCCTGGCAGTGTCAGGCGAGCGAGGATGCGGTCAAGAAATTCGGCCGTGGGCCTACCTGGTCGAACCCCGGGGATGAAGCCACCGTACTTCTTGAGGTTGTCGGCCTGGTCGACGGGATTGAACGTCACCGCCGTGTAGAAGTAGGTGAACAGGATGATGAAGATGCTCTCGCCGAGCACGTAGTGCCAGCCGTTGGGGCTGAAGAAGTTGGCGACCTGTGTGGCGAAGCTGTGGGGATTGGTGCCGCCCAGGAGCTGGCCGACGGTCGGCGGGATCGCCATGATCGAGGCGGCGAAGATCACCGGGATCACGCCGGCCATGTTCACGCGCAGCGGCAGGTACGTCTGGCCGCCCTGGGTCATCCGACGTCCGATCACGCGCTTGGCGTACTGGATCGGGATCCGGCGCTGCCCCTCCTGCACGAACACGATCGCCGCGACCACGCCGATCGCGATGAACGGCATCACGACCTTGAAGCTGGCGTTGGGGCTGTTCCACCACGACTGCAGGCCGTTCGGGATCCGGGAGACGATGCTCGCGAAGATCAGCAGCGAGATCCCGTTCCCGATCCCGCGCTGGGTGATCAGCTCGCCGACCCACATCAGGAGCACGGTCCCGGCGGTCAGCGAGACCACGATCAGGAAGACCTTGGCGAGGTTGAAGTTCGAGATCAGCGTGACGCCGGCCTGGTTCTCGAAGCTGCGGAACAGGAACACGTAGCCGATCGACTGCGCGAACGCCAGGCCGACCGTCAGGTAGCGCGTGTACTGGGTGATCCGCGCCTGCCCGACCTCGCCCTCCTTCTGGAGCTTCTCGAGCGAGGGAACCACGACCGTCAGCAGCTGAAGGATGATCGAGGCCGTGATGTAGGGCATGATCCCGAGCGCGAAGATCGCGATTCGGCCGAGCCCGCCGCCCGAGAACAGGTTCAGCAGCCCGAGGACGCTGTTGCCGCCGAAGTTCTTCTGGATCGCGTTGACGGCGCTCGCGTTGATCCCCGGTGCGGGGATGTGCGCTCCGAGCCGGTAGACGGCGAGCATCGCCGCCGTGAACAGCACCTTGTTGCGAATCTCGCCGATCCTGAAGGCACCAAGGATCGTGGAGATCATCGGCTAGCTCTCCGAGGTGTCGGTGGCGCGGCGCCAGGGGGCGGGGATCTCGATCACCTGGCATGTCCCGCCCGCGGCCTCGATCTTCTCGCGGGCCGTCTTGCTGAACGCGTGGGCGTGGACCGTGAGCGGCTTCGAGATCTCACCCCGGGCGAGAACCTTGACCGGGATCTCCTTGCGGCTCCCGAGGCCCTTGTCCTTCAGCGCGTCGAGCGTGACCTCCGCGGCGGACTCGAACCGCTCCTCGAGGTCGGCCAGGTTGACCGGCTGGGTGCTCGTCCGGAACGGCTCGAACGGCATCGACTTCTTCATGTGCGGGCCGCGCAGCTTGCGCATCCGCATGTGGATCGGGTTCTGGCCACCCTCGAAGCGGGCGCGGCGCTTGGCGCCAGAGCGTGAGCCCCAGCCCTTCTGGCCACGGCCCGAGGTCTTACCCATGCCCGAGCCCTCGCCGCGGCCGACGCGCTTGCGCGGCCGGCGCGAGCCGGGTGCCGGCTTCAGGTTGTGCAGGCCGATCCGCCCTGACTCAGCCATTCTCGGAAACCTCGACCAAGTGACTCACCTTGGCAATCAT